>JAKLGZ010000068.1 GCA_022710385.1 Methanoregula sp. | reverse complement strand
AGCCCTCGTATTATCCTTACACCGAGCCGAGCCTCGATGCAGAAGCATATGTTGAAGGGATCGGATGGGTCGAGATGGGGGGTGCCGGGGTCTTCCGCGAGGAGGTTACCGCCCCGCTCGGGATAACCTGCCCCGTGCTCGCATGGGGCCTTGGCATCAGCAGGATTGCGATGCTTCGTCTCGGCTTAAAAGACCTGCGTCTCCTGCACAAGAGCGATATTCAGTTCCTGCGTGAGACCCCTGTCATCACGGATGCAGAGGGGGGGATCTGACCATGGCAGTGATCACCCTCCCCTACCGGTATCTCGAGCGGCTCACCCGGACCGACCGGAAGACCATCCTCGAGAAGATATCCCTGATCGGCTCCGATGTGGAGAGGATCGAAGACGATCATGCCGACGTCGAATTCTTCCCTGACCGCCCTGATCTCTTCTCTCCGGAAGGTGTTGCCAGGGCGATGCGGGGCTACCTGGGGATCGAGACGGGTCTGCCCATGTACCGGGTCAGGCCATCAGGCATCTCGTTTACGGTCGATCCGAACCTGGCCTCAATCCGCCCGGTGCTCGGAGCCGCTGTGATCCGCGGGGTATCGTTCGATGACGAGTCGATTCAGAGCATCATGTCGCTCCAGGAGTCCCTTCACTGGGCGGTAGGCCGCGGCAGGAGCAAGGTGGCTATCGGCATTCATGACCTCGATACGGTCACCCCTCCGTTCCGTTATATCGCATCACCAAGGAGCAGGAGGTTTGTTCCGCTCGATTACTGTGAAGAGATGAGCATGGATGAGATCCTGGAGAAACATCCGAAAGGGCGGGACTATGCCAAGATTGTCAGGGACTTTCCGCTCTTCCCGCTGATCGTTGACCAGGACGATCATGTCCTCTCATTCCCCCCCATCATCAATGGGGAGCGGACACGGGTTACCATCGATACGAAGAATATCCTCCTCGATACCACTGGAACCGATGTGCGGGCGGTTGGGGTTGCCGTGAATATTATCTGCACTGCGATGGCAGAGGCAGGGGCGACGATCGAGAGCGTGGCAGTCGGGGGGGAGGAGATTCCAACCCTTGCCCCGGTGGAACGGTCAGTAAGTGTAAAGGAATGTTCCCGTCTCCTCGGGATTGAACTGACCGCCCCCGAGATGGCCTTGCTCCTCCAAAAGATGCGCTTCGGGGCTGAAGCGGAGGATACAGAGACGGTGAAGGTGCAAATCCCCTGCTACCGGGCTGATATCATGCATGACTGGGACCTTTTCGAGGATGTGGCGATCGCTTACGGATATGACCGGATCATCTCCCAGCCGCCTCCCACATACACCGTTGGAAAACCGCACGCCGTACTGGTCAGGGCGGACCGCGTCAGAGAGGTCCTCTGCGGCCTTGGATACCTCGAAGTGATGCCGTTTACCCTCACGAGCGAGGAGATCATGTATTCGCGGATGCGGCGGCCTGAACACCCGGGGGTCCTCCGTGTGCTGCACCCCATCAGCATCGAGAACACCATCGTCAGGACTGACCTCATCCCGCTGCTGCTCGAGTTTCTGGCAATGAACCGGCACCGGGAGCTGCCGCAGCGTCTTTTCACCGTGGGGGACGTTGTGCACCACTGCACCACCCACCAGCAGGCTGCGGGTGTCAGCACTCACCCTGAAGCTGACTTTTCAGAAGCGTATGCAACGGCTGATGCACTCCTGCACGAGCTTTCGCTCGAATATACCACCGTGGAATCGGCTGACCCGGCATTTATAGACGGGCGCAGAGCTGATATTATGGCAGGAAACCGAAAAATCGGGATGTTTGGGGAGATCCATCCTGCAGTACTGAACGGATTTGAGCTTGAGCACTCCGTTGCTGCCTTCGAGATCGATCTCAGAGCCGTACCGGGATACCACGCGATGCCAGGTACTCCTTGACCTGGCGTACGGTATATTCCCCGTAATGGAAGACGCTTGCCGCGAGGCAGGCATCTGCCTTCCCCTTGACAAATCCATCGTAGAAATGCTCCAGCGTGCCGACACCGCCACTGGCGATGACGGGGATGCCGACCGCTTCGGAGATAGCCCTGGTGACGGGGAGGTCAAAACCGTTTTTTGTTCCATCCGTTTCCATGCTGGTGAGGAGTATCTCTCCCGCTCCCCGCTGCTCTGCATCCCTGGCCCATGCCACTGCATCGATTCCCGTTGGTTTGCTTCCACCGTAAATCACGACCTCATACCAGCAGCGGGAACCATCCGGGAGCGGGATCATCGTTGCCTCTGGATGTTCCGAATAATTTCTCCTGACGTCCTCGGCAAGTACTATGCATTGCGTACCAAACCGGGAAGATCCCTTGGTTATCAGCATGGGATCAAGGACCGCACTCGTATTGATACTGACTTTGTCTGCCCCTGCCCTGAGAATCTGCTGGATATCATCGACAGACCTGATTCCCCCTCCCACGGTCAGAGGGAGGAAGAGCTGGTCGGCGGCACGTCCGATCACCTCAAGCATCGTACCCCGGTGTTCACTTGAAGCAGTGATATCAAGAAATACCACTTCATCGGCCCCCTGCTCATTGTATCGCTGTGCAAGCTCCACGGGATCGCCCGCATCCCTCAAGGAGAGGAAATGGGTCCCTTTCACCACGCGTCCATCCTTGAGATCGAGACACGGAATTATGCGCCTTGTCAGAACCATGTACCAGCTTCTCTACCGCCTTCATCATCATCCTTTTGAAAGACCGGTAACAGTTTATCTGGTGGAGGGGGAACCTATAGGCAGGAACTGACGGATGGGAGGCGCCAGCCAGGTCTGGTGTCACCTCTGGTGTGGGGTATAATGAGTACGGGAATGCAGAAGATTGAATGGGCCCGGCAGTACATGCCGGTACTGGAAGCGATCAGGGAACGCTTTTCAAAAGAACACCCCCTCATGGGAACCAGGGTTGGGATGGCCCTTCATGTCGAGGCAAAGACGGCAAACCTGGTGGCAACCCTCGTTTCTGGTGGCGCGGAAGTATTCATCACCGGGTGCAATCCACTCTCCACCCAGGATGATGTCGCTTCTGCGCTGAACTCGATGGACGGAGTGGAATGCTATGCAAAGCGGGGCGCTTCAGTCGATGAATACTATGCTGCCATTGACCGGGTGCTCGATGCTGAGCCGGATGTGACCGTTGATGATGGAATGGACCTCATTCACCGGATCCATACAAAAAGGACCGAACTCATCGCGAAGGTGATTGGTGGCTGTGAGGAGACAACCACCGGTGTCCACCGACTCAGGGCAATGGCCAGGGATCAGCAGCTGATGTTTCCTGTCATAGCGGTCAATGACACCCCCATGAAACGGTTCTTTGACAACGTACATGGTACCGGGGAGAGTGCCCTCACCGCGATCATGGCCACCACAAATGTGCTTATGGCGGGAAAAAGTGTGGTTGTTGCCGGGTATGGTTATTGTGGACGGGGACTGGCGCGAAAGCTGCATGGTCTTGGCGCACGGGTAATCGTGACCGAGATCGATCCACGGCGTGCACTTGAAGCGCATATGGATGGCTTCCTGGTGATGCCCATGGACGAGGCGGCCAGGACCGGCGAGATATTCATCACGACGACAGGGAATACGTCTGTTATCACCTCCCGCCATTTTTCCATGATGCGGGATGGCGCCATACTTGCAAATGCTGGCCATTTCAATGTCGAGATTGATGTGAAGTGGCTCGAGGAGCATGCCGGCCGGATCGAACGGAGGGATGGCATCGACAGCTACCAGGTCGGGACAAAAAAGGTGCATGTGCTTGCCGAGGGGAGACTCGTCAACCTTGCCAGTCCGAAGGGGATGGGACATCCGGTGGAGGTGATGGATCTGAGTTTTGCACTCCAGGCGCTCTGCGTGCTCCATATCGCCGGTCATGGCCGCGGGCTCAGCCCCGGCGTCTACCCTGTACCGGAATCAATCGATGAAGAGGTTGCGCGGACGAAACTCACCGCCCTGGGCCTCGCCATCGACTCCCTTACTCCTTCGCAGGAGCACTACCTGGCGAGCTGGAACGAAGGGACCTGAACCCCCGGATCCGATGAAAGGAGCCTCTCCCGTTCACTATACAGGTATTCCTGTGCATACCCGGCACAGGGTCCAAAATATTCCCTCCCCTTCCTGCTCATCTGCTCGTAGCCTTCTTTCTCCCCAGCCCCGTAATACCGCTGCATGATCCGGGCTATCCATACATCGACAGGAAATGCCTCGTATTTCCGGAAGGCAAACAGAAGAACGCAGTCTGCGACCTTGGGCCCGACGCCCATCAGCCGCATGAGATCCCGCCGGGCTGCAGGGTAATCGAGGGCCTCTATTCTTCGAATCCATCCCGGGTCGGCGGCAATCTCCCTTGCCGTTGCACACAGATAGGGTGCCCGGTACCCCAGGCTGCATCGCAGCAGATCACAGGGGGCCGATTCGGCCAGTACATCGGCGGAAGGAAACGTTGAGAGTCTGAAATCCTTCCTGCTGGAGATCTCATCGCCGAATGTATCACAGATGAGGGCGATCTTTCTCCTGATGCCGGGAATATTGGCATAGGTGGCACAGATATAGGAGGCAAGGCATTCCCAGGGCGGCTGGTGTATCAGCCGAAGCCCTGTACTGTTGGCGACGGCGAGGTGGATGACCGGATCGCGGTCCACCGACTCGATTATCCGGCCGAGATCATGATCGAGCCCGAAATAGTCACGTATCCGCTCCTGTGTTGACCCCTCCCATATCAGCGTTCGTCCTTTTTGGCGGATCCTGATCAGGTCCTTCTCCACCACTCCGGTCCACCATTCGCCGGATTTCTGCCAGCGGAACACCTGTCCGCATCCGAGGGTCAGGTCGAGAGAGAAAGGACAATGCTCTCCAAGGGTGATACGTGGCATTGATGGGGAGTATATGTGTTCTGGTCAAATAAGAGGTATCGGGCCCTCTTGTCATGTCAGGAGCGGGAGACGAAGACGGGGATGACAGGATATCCGGTGATCCTTCCGGTCTGGTTATTTCACCCTGCACGCGTATCCTTTTAATCCCATGCCACTGATGTTCTGGTATGGAACTGGTTGATACCTTACGTGTTTTCCTGGAGAACGGCGACGACTGGGAGCGGAAGCTGACCTCCATCCGGGGCGTTACGATCCTGAAACTCCCGCAGACCAAATCGAGACCTGCCTCTCTCGCAATCGAGATCAATCCCCTGACGGATAAGGGGACCCCGATGAAGAAGAAAGGGGTGATGATCATGGGGCAGGCTGAACTCAACGCGTTCAGGGAGATCTTCAACAACGAGAAGGTCGGGGTCCTGCTCTCTTCTCTCGAGTCATTAGTGCCCGCCCGGAAGGGAGCGAAGAGTGAGGAGGGGGATGTCCTTCAGATTTGACCTTCACCCACCCGTTTCTTTTCCCGCATCCTCCCTGGAATAGTCATATATGCCCCCAGAGGTAAAATGAGAATCAATGCACAATGATCATGCAAGACAAACAACCCCCATCGCTGCTCTTTCATCCCGTTCACGAGCAGGGATTATCCTGTTTTTTTCATGTCTGGTGGTCCTGAGTTTCATTGGAGGATGCGTCACGAGACCTCCGGTTCCCTCTGATAATCATACAACTCAGAAGGTGTTGGTGGATTATTCAAGAACCGGGGGGATCGCAGCCTTTGATGACAGGCTCGTCATTTTCGATAATGGACAGGCGGTCTATTCACGGAGAATCGCCAAAGGAGAATTCACCCTCCCGCAAGACCGGCTTTCAGAGATGAAGAGTCTCCTTTCCGATGCTGATTTTCCCTCGCTTGCCTCTTCATATCCGGCACCTTCTCCCGGGGCTGATTATTTCTCGTATACCATCACCCACGATGGGAAGACCGTCACAACCGAGACCGGCGGGATACCGGATCCACTCATTGCGGTGATCAGCCGTCTTGATGCGATCCTTGCCGATTACGCCCCTCTCACCTGATGCAAAAATCCCTCCCTCCTTTCTCATTGCTCTCTCTTTCTCCCTGGTCCCTGTATTCCGGTCGTATGGTGAATGGTATCCTCTCGCCACGAGTTGATTGGAATGAATCAGAGGAAAAAATGAGGGGGACAAAAAGAAATGGGCTACTCTGAATACATGCACGACTGAACGTCATGACCGAGACGTCCGATTGCATCTGCCCGGCATCGCTGGCAGTGACGCATCTGTTTCACGTATTTTGAACATTCATCCTGCATCGTTCTCTTCATCTCGGGAGTGGGCGGGGTGATGTCAGCGAATTTGTACTGGGCGATCAGGGGAATGAGATTAAAGTTGTATACTCCCATTTCACCTACCTTTTTGGCAATCTCCGGGATATGATCTTCGTTGATACCAGGGATATAGACCGTATTGACCTTGACGATCATGTGGCGGTCTACTGCCATCTCGATCCCCTTCAACTGGTTTTCGAGAAGGATCTTGGCCCCTTCTACGCCGGTATACCTCTTCCCTTTGTAATCAATGAACTGGTAGATCTTTGCCCCGATTTCAGGATCAATTGCATTCAGCGTGACGGTGATGTTTCCCACATCATATTCATGGAGGAGATCGATCTTGTCGGGAAGAAGGAGCCCGTTGGTGCTGATGCACTTGATCACGCTCGGGAATTCTTTGTGCAGTCTCCGGAGGGTTTCAAAGGTGCCTTCGTTTGCGAGCGGCTCACCAGGACCGGCAATCCCGATGACCTTGATGTAATTGAACTTCTCCATCACCTTCCGGACCATGTCAATTGCCGCGTCCGGGTCGAGGACCTTTGTCGTGACCCCCGGGCGGCTCTCATTTACGCAGTCAAAATCCCTGATGCAATAGTTGCACTGGATGTTGCACCTGGGAGCAACCGGGAGATGGCATCTCCCGAATGCATGGCAGGCCTGTTCTGAAAAACACGGGTGTTCTTTGATCCTTCGCAGTTGTTCCGGATCCCACTTGACCTTCCGGCCGGCAACCTCCGCCTCTCTGTATCCGTCGTCTGTCATGATGCCCACTGAATACCAGTGTAGTTCGCGTTCATTCCAATAAAAATGATTCGATGGGGCACTCCGAGGGGGATGCCCGGCCAGGTAACCGGGAACGAGCCATCAGTGAGAGCAAGGCTGTGGCGTGCACAGGATATCTTATACTCTTTTGCGGGGGATTATGTATAACTATGAAAACGAATCCACTCACGCCTGGAAGCAGGGGTTCTGTAGTATGGCTCACCGCTGCTCTCCTCATCTGTTATGCTTTCCTTCTGGTGGCTGGCTGTTCAGCTCCCGTGCAGGAAGGGGTAAAGACCAATGATACCGTCAAGGTACGGTATACTGCATCATTCCAGGATGGGATGATCTTTGATAGCAACGTAAACAGCACCCCCCTGGAATTCACCGTGGGAAGTAGGCAGGTCATTTCCGGGATTGAAGAAGCAGTGCTCGGCATGACTCCAGGAACGACAAAAATTGTTACCATTCCCCCGGAAAAAGGGTATGGCCTTTATAACAAATCATTGGTCTTCAGAGTAAATCAGGCGGAGGTGAACGAATTTTTACAGGGACAGGAGTCCAAGGGAACTCTGCTCGGATTCCAGTATCCTGGTATCGGATCCGGGTACCGCTGGATAAATTCCG
>JAKLGZ010000067.1 GCA_022710385.1 Methanoregula sp. | reverse complement strand
TCACGGTCCCGGCATCCATGACCAGCACCGCATGATTGTTCTGGAGGATCCTGACCACCGTATCAACATCCATCCCCGGAGGTACCGTGGGAAACCCGGGCTCCATGAAATTTTTTACGGCAAGCCCGACTGCCCGGTGTGCGCTCTGCTCCTCGATAACACTCACAATAGCGGATTCGGAGATGCAGCCGACCGGGACCCCGTCCTCGATGACCGGGATCTGGGAGATGTTGTTCAGGTTCATGATCTCAAGTGCCCGTGTAACTGGCTCAGAAGCCTGGACTGAAAAGACCGGGGTGTGCATAACATGGGCCGCGGTCATGCGGGATTGTTCTGCAGTGTTCAGGACATTCACAATCTTCCTGATTGTGCTCGTTCTCGGGTCAACACTACCGGCCTCGATCCGGGCGACCATCGACTGGCTGATCCCTGCCCTTTCAGCCAGCTCTGTCTGGCGAATCCCGAGCCGCTCTCTGCGTGCTCTCAGTTCATCGGGAGTAGGGATGTGCATAGGTATTACTCTGGGGCATATGAGACGTTAATACTATGCAGTACGAATCAAAAACCGGTTCAGAACCAGGAATGAGTGGGAGGAGTAAGCCCCCTTCTGTTCGGTGCGGCATTCAGCTACGCGCCATACCCGGGCAGGCACTGAGCAGCCCTGTTGCCCTGTTTTGGCTTGCACCCGCAGGGATTCACCGTTTCATCGTTTCCTGCCCTTACGCATCAGCGGGTTATCTTGCGCCGTTTCCGGTCGCGTCTCGCCCGTGAAGGCTCGGCCGTATCATCGCTCGGAGCAGGCCGTGTCGTTTCTGTGCCATTGCCGTGACTCTCGCCACCCATACTTGCGTATGGCTGCGTGTCCAGGTGGTGGGGGGACTTTCCTCAGCAGCCTTATCGGCCACCGTCAGCCGCACACTCCCTCTCCTATAAATATGGGACTCTTCATTATTTACTCTTGATGGATCTCCTCACCGCAGAAGAGGGAGCCTGTGCCGTCCGGCTCGCCCGATCAGTGCTCGAACAAAAGATCGGCGGCACGACCTTCTCCCCTATTCCTCTCGCCCCAATCTTCAATGAGAAGCGGGGGGTCTTTGTGACTCTTACCAGGGATGGTGAACTGAGGGGCTGTATCGGGTTTCCCTATCCTACCTTCCCTCTCATGGAAGCGATACGGGAGGCTGCTATCTCTGCAGCCCTCCAGGACCCCCGCTTTCCTCCCCTCCGTGCCACTGAACTCCCCTGCATTCGGGTGGAAGTGACCGTTCTCTCACTACCGCAGCTGATGACTGCAGAACCGGCAGCCCGCCCGGGAGCAGTTGAGATCGGGAGGCATGGCCTCATCGCCAGGGGCTACGGGCGGAGCGGGCTCCTCCTCCCCCAGGTCCCGGTCGAATGGAACTGGGTCAGCCGGGAGTTCCTTGACCATACCTGCTTGAAAGCCGGACTCCCACGGGGATGCTGGAAGGAGGACTGCGTGGAGTTTTACACCTTTGAAGGGCAGATCTTCCGCGAAGAGTGAATGATGAAAAGAGCCGGGGGTATCAACCGCCCTGCCCGGCTGAATCATGAGCGTGGCTCATGCCCGCCGGATGAAACCTCTCTTCCTGATAGTGAGGGAATACGAGAGTAACCCCTCTCCAGTGACACGACAGATCCAGTCAGGTGAATTTCCTGTCATATATTATGCCAGAATCCATGGGTAGTTTCAGAGGGGATACTCCAGCCAACTGTATGGTTTGATACTTTAACTGGCAGGATCAGGAACAGTTTTAATCATCGCCTCCCAGATCAGGAGCATGGCAGACCTCCTCCGGACCGTGACCTCCTCAGACAAACGGAGAAACCTTCTCGTGATGCTTGATTCAGGGCCGCGGTCATGGGATCAGATAAGGGATACCCTCCAGGTCACCTCTACCGGGATGCTCCCGCAGATAAAGATCCTCATGGACAAGGGCCTTGTCCGGAAGGAGAAGAATCGGTATTGCCTGACCGACATCGGGCAAACGGTCGCTCATTCCCTCGTCCCGCTCGTCAGGGTCACGGATGTGTTCGATACCCTGGAGGGCTATCTCCCGGACCATGACTTTTCGGTGCTCCCCGCTTCGTTCCGTCACTGTATCGGAGACATCGCGGGGGTCCGGGTCACCGAGGTCGAAACAGCCGAAGTCTTCGAGCCCCACCAAACACTCATCGACAATCTCGCCAATGCGCAATGGGTCTTCGGGATAGTACCTGTTCTGTATCCTTCTCATTCGACATTCTTTATCGATCTCGCGAGGGGAGGGATGGAGGTTTCGATCGTGATGACCAGGCTCATCTTCAACCGGGTCAGGGATGAATCCCTGGATGAACTTAACGAGGGATTGAAACTGCCAAATTTACACTTGTATGTATCAGATGAAGATATCCGGTTTGGTTGCATCGCGACGGATACGTATCTCTGGCTCTCGTTCTACACCAAGAGCGGCATTTACGACCCAAAAAAAGAACTCATCAGCTATGAACCCTCTGCACGACAATGGGGGGAGCGACTGGTCAGGTATTACCAGGACAGGTCCCGTAACATAACACTGGACCAGACCCCATGAGCAGAACCTGAAAGAATTCCTACCCAGACATGACCAATACGAAGAGAGCCTGGATGTGCGATGGGGTCACTGCACAACCCAATACAATGTATCTTTAACAAGGACATGATATTTGGATAATCCTACCAGGTCACTGAAAATTGTACTGCCCTGATATCAAAGGAATCACCAAATTTTTTTAAATTTTACCGTGCGGAATGTTGAAGAATGATATTAAATTTTTCAATGACGTTAAAAAATATAATGGGTTATATATAAATATTAAAGGAAAAAAGGTAGGATAGATGGCCCAGAAAGATAACCAAGACGTGTCTATTACCATCAAAAGTAACCAAATATTGCAATCATTTGATTACAGAAGGAGTTGATTATTCCATGAAAAAGAATGTTCGAAAGAGACCGGCTTTGTCAAGTATGTATTTCATAATGCTCATTGTTGGAATCCTAGTTCTTCCAGGATCCGCATCATTTGTCTCCGATCCCTATAGTGACTCTTGCGTGTTCGATGGGGATCAGGTAGAAGAAGCTCTAATCCAGCCCGAATTATCATCAGAGGGTATGTTCTGCGTTACGATCGATCCCGATAATAGAGTGATGATCGGGGAATATATCAGAGATACCTATCCTGATATCTGGCCGTTGCTCAGCAAAGAAAACCAGGATTATTATAACTCCGTGGCAGCAGTGTGGCCATGCGGTGAGGATGAGCCGATGCTGCCAAATGAAGTCATCCGGCTACTCTGGCTGATGCAGGAGGCAAGAACAGTCAGCCCCGCGCTGCACGACAAGGAATCGCAGCTGACTGGCTTTTCAATACCGCTGAAACCTGTTTTACCGGCTATTGGTCATTCTTTACCGATTGACAGCAGCAGCCCCGGTTCGATATTTGATGTCCGCACTCCGGACGTTATTAATGATCCTGAGATAACCAGAATGCGTGTCATCAGCACCCCTGCCATCAGCAGTTTCCGCTTTCAGGAGGTCCAATCGGGCGCCAGCCATGCAATGTTTGATGCCCGAACTCCAGGCACAACGCTGCCAAAATTGACAAGACCCTTCTAACCGGAATACCTCCCCCCCCACTCCTCCCTATTTTCTCCTTTGAGGGACAAGCCAATCGATCCAGGCTGCGGGGAACTGACCTAGGCTTTGGAGCCACCTGCCAGCAACGTACGGATTGCCCGGATGAAGCGGCTCCGAAGATCCGGCTGTTCCTTATATTTGGCCTCTCCTGATCTTCGGCTGGATTCGCGGGACTGTCCCGGCCCGGAGTCCACGGAAAAGTGAACATTTCCAGGACTGACCAGAAACCATAAATACTGCCCGGATCAGGCTTTACCTGATAATTCCACAATGTTCCACCCCCCAGGAATCCCCAGGAGTACCAGGCAGTCTGCAGGTGATACAATGTGGCAGGTATTGAGACCGGAACTCCCGGAGAAAAATTCTACTCTCTCCCCATCAGGTCTCCCCCTCAGGAGCAGGCTATGAACCCCGAAGAGACTCTGACGGTGGTCATCATCGATGATGCCCTCCCTACCGATACCCCCCACGGCCGCACAATCCAGCGGATCGTGAAAGGGCTTGCGGATTTTGACCTCGAAGTGGTGACCATCGCCTCGCTCGAGGATGCCCGGTCGGCCTATGCCAACCTCCCGGAGGCCGATTGCATCCTGGTGAACTGGAACCTGGGAGACCCGGTTGGAAAGACCCATGCTGATGCAAAGGAACTGATCCACGAGATCCGGGAGCGGAACGAGGACATCCCGATCTTCCTCATGGCAGAACCCGCCGAGGAGACCACGACCACCCTCACCTCGCTTCCGGTCGATATCCTCCGGGAGGTCAACGAATTCATCTATATCATGGAGGATACCCCCGAGTTCATCGCCGGCCGGATCACCGCTGCTGCGAACCGGTACCGCGAGACCCTTCTCCCGCCATTCTTCGGTGCGCTGGTGAAATTTTCAAAGGACTTCGAGTATTCCTGGCACACCCCGGGGCACGCGGGCGGAACTGCGTTCCGGAAATCCCCCTCAGGCCGGCTCTTCCACAATTTCTTCGGCGAACAGCTCTTCCGGTCCGACCTCTCGATCTCGGTGGGGGAGCTCGGCTCGCTCCTCGATCACTCCGGCCCGATAGGGGAGGCCGAGCGATACGCAGCGAAGGTCTTTGGGGCGGACGACACCTATTTTGTGACGAATGGGACCTCAACGGCCAACCGGATCGTCTTCTCTGGCAGGGTGACGGAGGATGACATCGTGCTTGTAGACCGGAACTGCCACAAATCCGCAGAACATGCCCTGACATTGACCCATTCCATCGCGGTCTTCCTCATCCCCACCCGGAACCGGTATGGGATCATCGGGCCGATCCCGTCTGGCGAGATGACGCCCGAATCGGTCCGGTCAAAGATCGATGCCTGCTCGCTGACCCAGACCCTCACCACCAGAGCACCAATCCATTCGATCATCACGAACTCAACCTATGACGGGCTCTGTTACCATGTTCCGGAGGTCGAACGACTCCTGGGACATTCTGTCGACAGCATTCATTTCGATGAAGCCTGGTTCGGGTATGCCCGGTTCAATCCGCTCTACGAAGGCCGGTTTGCCATGCGGGATGGGGCACGGGATCCGGCCGGCCCGACGGTGTTTGCCACCCAGTCCACCCACAAGCTCCTGGCTGCCCTTTCCCAGGCCTCCATGATCCATATCAGGAACGGCCGGGTTCCCGTGGTGCATTCCCGGTTCAACGAGGCCTTCATGATGCACAGCTCCACCTCTCCCCTCTACCCAATCATGGCATCCCTTGACGTCTCATCGAAGATGATGGAGGGGGCGGCCGGCCGTGTCCTGACCACCGAATCCATCGAGGATGCGATCCGGTTCCGGCGGACCATGGGCCGCATCCACCAGGAGGTCTGCGGACATTCAGGATCAAACGACTGGTGGTTCGGGATCTGGCAGCCGGAGAGAGTCACCGATCCGGGGACGAAGAAGACGATGCCGTTCCATGAGGCCCCGCTTGGGCTGCTCCGGGACCACCCCTCCTGCTGGGTGCTGCATCCCGGGGACCGGTGGCATGGATTTGACGGACTCCCGGACGGCTACTGCATGCTGGATCCCATCAAGGTAACCCTCCTCACTCCCGGCGTTCACGAAGACGGATCGCTTGCCCGGTGGGGAATACCGGCTGCAGTGGTGGTCAGGTTCCTCGAAACGAGAGGGATCGTGATCGAGAAGTCCGGGGATTACACGGTCCTGTTTCTCTTCTCGATGGGCAACACGAAAGGGAAATGGGGGACCTTGCTGACCGAACTCTTCGAGTTCAAGCGTTTGTATGATGAGAAAGCCCCTCTTGAGGAGATCTTCCCGGATCTCACTGGCCGGTACCCGCATCGATACGGCGGGATGACGCTGCCAGGGCTTGCCGATCAGATGCATGCGTTCAAGAAGGACAATGGAATGTGTCAACTCCTCCACGAGGCATTCTCGTTCCTTCCAAGTCCCGCCATCACCTACGCGGAAGCCTACCGGAGACTGGTCAGGGGAGAGGTAGAGCAGGTCAGCGTTGCTGATGCAGGCAGGCGGATCGTTGCCACCGGGATTGTCCCCTATCCTCCCGGTATACCACTCCTTGCCCCCGGAGAGGAGACCGGGGAGGAGGCCGGGGCGCTGCTCAAATACTTAAAAGCCCTCGAGGATTTCGACCGGTGCTTCCCGGGATTCGAACACCGTATCCATGGCATTGAGAAGAGAGCCGGTGAATACGTGATGTACTGTATCAAGGGCGAGCAGGGATGATCAGCGTTCTTGGCATGGAAGGGGGCTGCACCAGGACCTGGGGACATTTGAGGTTCTCTCTTTAAAGTGCCGAACTTTTCGGAAGAGATCCATGAGCCCTCTTCCAGGGCCATACCTTATTTGCTCCCCGGAACCCTACTTAATGCAGAAATTTCTGGGATACCATGGCCATCACGTTTGAGGTCCTTGAGAAAGATATTGCGGGAAGGATCGGCCGGCTGAGGGCAGGGGAGCGGACCGTGCGGACACCGCTCCTCCTCCCGGTCATCAACCCGCACCTGCAACCGGTCTCGCCTGCCGAGATGAAGGCGATGGGTGCCGAGGGGATCATCACCAACGCCTACATCTTCTCGCGGAGCGGGGAGTACCGGGACGAGGCGCTTGCCCGCGGTCTCCATGATCTGCTCGGGTTTGATGGCCTCATCATGACCGACTCGGGGTCCTTCCAGCTCTCTGTCTACGGCGACATCGCGATCACGAACCTCGAGACCCTGGAGTTCCAGAAGGCGATAGGGAGTGATATCCATGTACCGCTGGATATCCCGACCCCGCCGGATGCTGATCGGCAGAAGGCTTCGGCCGAGCTCGCCGTCACAATGGCACGGCTCCGCGAGGCAAAAGAGGTGTTCGGACCGGATGCCCCGCTGGCCGGACCGGTCCAGGGGGGTATCTTTGAGGATCTCCGGGTGAAAGCAGGACGCGAGGCAGGGGACCTCGGGTTCTCGTTCTGCCCTATCGGGGCGGTCGTCCCCCTGATGGAATCGTACCGGTATCCCGATCTCGTCAGGGTCGTGATGGCGGCACAACGCGGCATACCCCGCTCCTCCTGCGTCCACCTCTTTGGGGCAGGGCACCCTGCCATGTTCGCCCTGGCCGTTGCGATGGGCTGCGATGTCTTTGACTCGGCTGCCTATGCCCTCTATGCCAAGGATCGCCGATACCTGACCGCCCAGGGCAGCTACCGGCTGGACGAGCTTGCCGAGTTTCCCTGCGCCTGCAAGGTCTGCAGGAGCCATACCGTTCAGGAGGTCCGGGAATCCGATGATACGGTCAGGCTGCTCTCGCTGCACAACCTCGCGGTGAGCCTCGCCGAGATCAGTCATGTCCGGCAGGCGATCACTGAAGGGACGCTCTGGGAGCTGGTCGATGACCGGTGCCGGTCCCATCCCCAGCTCCTCAGGGGATTCCGGGAGCTCCTGCATTTTCGGGAATCCCTTGCCCGCAAGGACCGGGTC
>JAKLGZ010000066.1 GCA_022710385.1 Methanoregula sp. | reverse complement strand
CAACATCCCATACGATTGCGACTCGGACTGCAGGGACTACCGGGCTGGTAAACCAGTCCTGGGTGAATCACACAGCGACTACTGCACCAGAACCTCCGGTCCAGGTTGCCCCGGAGAGTGTCGCAAACCTCCATAACGTCACCTACCAGCAAACCAGCATCACCTGGAACTGGACCGATCCGGCATCGGCCGATTTCGACCACGTGATTGTTTACCTGGACGGCGCATTCCAGACTAATGTTATCAAAGGGATCCAGACCTTCACTGCCCATGGGCTGAGCCCGTCAACATCCCATACGATTGCGACTCGGACTGCAGGGACTACCGGGCTGGTAAACCAGTCCTGGGTGAATCACACAGCGACTACTGCACCAGAACCTCCGGTCCAGGTTGCCCCGGAGAGTGTCGCAAACCTCCATAACATCACCTACCAGCAAACCAGCATCATGTGGAACTGGACCGATCCGGCATCGGCCGATTTCGACCACGTGATTGTTTACCTGGACGGCGCATTCCAGGCTAACGTCACTAAAGGGATCCAGACCTTTTCTGCCCAGGGACTCAGCCCGTCAACATCCCATACGATTGCGACTCGGACTGCAGGGACTACCGGGCTGATAAACCAGTCCTGGGTGAATCACACAGCGGCAACATCTCCTTCACCAGACGCTCTTGTCTTAGAAGTAACGTTAAACGAAGGTTGGAATATATTCTCTACACCGGTCCTTTTGGAGGAGAATCAATCCCAATTTTCACAGGTATTCCCGGAGGTCGAACAGGAAAAGATACTCGTAGCGCTGGGATGGGATGGTGCCCAATGGTACTGTCCTGCGGGATCAGATACCCTCCGGCCCCTTTACGCATACTTCATCAAAGTTGCCGACGGAGAGATCGCAAATGCCACCCTTGTTCCATCGAACGTTCCATCCGCTCCCCCCGAAAGGACCGTCAGCAAAGGGATGAACCTCATAGGGGTTGCTCCTGCCTATGATCCGGGAACCCAGTCCTTCCCGGAAATGCCACTCGATGAGGCTCTGGTTACCATTGAAGAGGTAGGGGAACTGCCGGGATATGCCATCGTGATCAGTCCGTCGTTGAATCAGCCAGGATGGTCATACGCAAAGGGAGGGCAGGTATACAATGTACAGCCATTCAAAGGCTATTGGGTGTTCATGAATAATGGCCCGGATACCCTTGCCGGGTTCTCCACCACCCCCATCACCTGATTATTTTTATCACTCCATGAGACGAGGAGATCGATTATTACGGTTGTAGCATAGATGTGGGATTCCGGCAAACGCAATGAAGGAGGGTCCCCGCTCACCCCTCCAGATAATTCCTCCTGAATACAATCGAATCGATGATATGCTGGGCATCACCTTTATTATTTGAATAGACGTTTTCCCATGTTGAATAGGGTCCGGTATAGCTGATGATGTACGCTTTTCCATCGACAATCACATAGTACTGCATGGAGCTCTTATCGGGATTCCCCCGCTTGTCTCGGGTATAGAACTCGATCTGGTATGCCCTGATTCCGGAGATGATGCAGGGAGCGCTTTTGCTGGTGGTCGTGATCGAATATTTTCCCTGGAGATCGGCAACAGCCTGGATGAAATATTCATCAGGAACCAGGGTGACGGGTGTTGGGTCCACATCAACCGTCATATTCGCCATATACTTGTAGCACCGGGTACCCGTCTTCTCACATTCAATCTCAACAGGGGCCGTCAGTTGCAGTATCGCCCGGGCTGAACCGGTGGGTTTCTCATTGATCGTCCATGTCTCCGGATACCGGAGACTGAACGGGTGCCGTGAACTCGTGTAACCGATCCACCCATCCGGAGAGGAGACCGAGACTTGTCGTGAGGTGGGAGGGGCTTTTACTGCTGGTAGCTGAAGGGGTTCAGCGGCCAGAAGTGACCCTCCCCCTGACTGATTCCCTCCCGATGACTGAACAGGTTCCTTGAGTGTCTCTTCCGGTTGTGAATCGATGCGATACCAGTCCTCGATAGAGTCCGTTTCATTGCCCGGAAGGGAGGTTGCATTATTACCAATACCACTGCCAATACCGGACGCTGCATACAAAACCGGGGAGGCCTCGCCAAATCCAATCCCACACGAGGTGCAATGCAGGAAGATCAGGGAGATGGAACTCGCCAGGTTGAGGATGAGAAGCACGATCAACACTTTCTCCCATCTCATGGATCCTTCTCCCGGTTCCCTGAACCCTGCATATTTCCGGGTAGATACCGCTGCCCGGCATCCCGAAAACTGCGTCAATTCGCTATCGACTGCACGATAAAAAACGATTTCGCTGTAAATCAAAATATGAAACAAAGATCAGCCGTCCCGATTGCTGCATGGGGACACCGTATCTGGTCTCCATCAAGGGGAAGGGGGAAGATGTCATGACCCTGTTTGCCGGAACGCAAGTAACGAAAAATGGATATGCGAACGAGAGCGGTTTTGAGAGAGGGGTGATAGACGATTTCCTTTCTAATGGTATCAGGATAGTTCCACCCCATCAAAAATACCTTTCCTGATAAGCGGTTCCATATTCCTGGGGGGTTTAAAAGAGGAACCGCTGAACCCGAATAAGCACGCTGATAAAAAAGGGTATGGTTACAATACAAAAAATGAAATGAAAAGACTGGATTCTCCGCACAATTTTTTTAGCTCAATTGAGGGAAGACCTGCTGCCCGGATGCGACATCATTCCGGCCCATTTATATCTTTTGGCAGAACCCGAGAAATGTAGCGTATACGGATCGCGAGCACCTCCATCCAGAGGAAGATTAGTCCCACCAGAATCCGCTGAAAGAGTCCGGCTTTGTCAGGGTGAAGGAGGAAGAGATGGAGTATAACCAGGAGAAGGACACCGGTGGCAAGCGAGTACTGCCAGTAGCCATTCCATTCTCTCTCCCGGATCATGACAAGGGAGAGGATGAGGGCTGCACCGAGTCCTGCAACCAGTGCGATCATGCCGGACACAAGGTGGAGACTCCCGCCAGGAGTGATCGGAATGCACCCCTGATCACAATGAAAGATCCCCATGGCAACAAATGAGAGGCCTGCAACCAGCACCAGAATTGAACCCACTGCAGGCTTCAATCCCCTGGAAAAGATGGCAAACACGGCATATGCAAATACACTGATCAGGATTCCTGTCGTAAAGAGCCCGATACCGTTCATAACAAAGGCATACGGTGTACCAGGAATCCCCAGCTCGCTGATGAGCTGCGTGACCGAGCTATACCCGTCTGTTGAAACACCGACCGCAAGCACGGTTATCGCAAAGAGAACCGGAGCAGCCATTCCACACGTTGCAGCAATCGTGACAGGGACGGGAAACCGAGCCAATCTCATCGGAATTATGTGTATGGAACCGACTTATTCTAAAATTTTTCCAGAAATTCCAATTTTTAAAAGGAGGAGTTACGATCATGGAAGGGCTCCTGAGTATCCTGAGGTCCAGGAAATTGTCATTTTTTGGAACGTTCGCAAAAGTTGATGGGGTCATACCAGGAGAGCAGTAGCTGCTGCTTCCAGGATTGCAGGCATTACAGCGGTGAAGGGAGTATGGCAAGTAAGAAGAGGGTAATCCGACCCACTCCATGGATCTTCTTTCTTCTGTTGTTCCTCATCACCATTCCGGAATATGTGATCGGCCTCGTCCCCCCATGCAGCATCCTCATGGTTATCAACCCTTTCATCGCTGCGTCGCTGCTCACCTGCCGGGAGAATGGATCTGATGGCATCATGCTTTTCCTGCGGCGGTCGTTCGATTTCAGAAGGATCAGGAGGAGGATCTGGTACCTTCCCATCATATTCCTGATGCCGATGGCAATTCTTGTCTCGTTCGGATGGATGATAGCGACAGGTGCATCATCCGAAAACCTACAGGTTCCGGCCATGATCGCAGTACTCTTCCTCGTATTTTTCATTGCCGCAATAGGGGAAGAACTGGGGTGGTCCGGCTATGCACTTGAACCGTTGCAGGACAGGTGGGGAGCACTCCCGGCAGCGATCATCATCGGGATGGTATGGGCGCTCTGGCACCTCGTCCCCTATGCCCTCGCCAATCCCATGGCCTGGGTGGCCGGGCAATGTCTCGCAACGGTGATGATCCGGGTACTCATGGTATGGATCTTCAACAACACAGGGAAGAGCGTCTTTGGCATGATCCTGTTTCATGCCATGGTGAATCTCTGCACCGTCCCCGATTACGGCCTCCCGTACGATCCGGTGATCCTCGGTATGATACTGACAGTCATTGCTGCAGCCGTGGTGTATCTGTGGGGGCCCGGAACCTTAGCCCGTTACCGGGGTGCATAATCAGGCATTCGAAGGATGAGATCAGTGAAGGATAACGTTTCCGGAAGCATGCGAAGAGGTCATCTGGAAAAGATGGACCATCCACTGTCTGGAAACAAGGCGAACGGGTATGTTTCTCGGTGAAAGATCACATTATGTGCATGATCTTCCAGATCAGTGGGTCATGGCTCCTACGCAGGAAGAGGTCCTGTGTTTCACGATTCGCCCCTAGTCAGTGTGCATGCCTGGTCTCCCTCATTCCGGCATTCCTCGCATTCGAACTCGAGAGTGGAGTGGTAGATCCGGAAATCTTCGAGTCGCCGCTTGATCTCATGCTTTATCCTCTCGTTCTCTCTGACGTCCTCTTCACAACTGTAGACATGGGCATCCATGACCCTGATCGATGAACTGAGACTCCAGATATGGAGATCATGGACACCGAGGACACCGGGAACCGCCATCATCTCCCTGATCACGTCCTCCGGGTTCAGATCGCGGGGGGTGAACTGGAACAATACCTCAGTCGATTCCTGGAGGACCCCAAGAGCAGTGACGAGGATGACCATCGCGATAACAGCCGACAGGATGGGATCGGCAAGGACCTGCCCGGTGGCCATGATCCAGAGCGCTGCCACGACGACGGCAATGGAGGAGAGGGCATCCCCCACCACATGCAGGAATGCCCCACGGATGTTCAGGTCCCTGCTCCCATGCAGAAGGGCGGCAATGACGACATTCGCTGCAAGGCCGGCGACAGCGACTATCAGCATCACCGTACTCTCAACCGCCTGCGGGAAGAGGACCCGCTGATATGCCACATACAGGATCCAGATCGATACCCCGATCAGGAGGAGGCCGTTCAAAAACGCCGCGAAGATCCCCGCTCGGTGAAGACCATAGCTCCTCTGCCGGGTGGGAAGGGACCGGGCTGCCTGGATTGCCGAGAGGGTGAGCAGAAGGGATGATGCATCGATGACCATGTGGCCTGCATCGGAAAGGAGGGAGAGCGAGCCCGATACATACCCGCCGAACATTTCGATGAAGAAGACAAAGAGGGTTGCTGCAACACCGATCCAGAGAATCCTGCTATAATCCTCTCGTCTGACCGGCAGCCCGGATTCATGCCCTGATTCCGTCTCCTCTGGTTCCATGTATTACCTCCATCAGAGGGGTATGGGAAATGCATTAATAATACATTTACCAGGATGCCAAATCGCGGGACACATCATAGAAAAAAAATGCTGGTCCCCGGGGAGGACCCTCCGTATACGCAGGAATATGCCCAGGTCATTCCTCCGGCAGGAGGGCCGGAAAGCTAACCTGCAGGGATTACGGTATTGGCTTCATCGCACAGGGTAGTGAAATCTTCGTCAAGCGGGCTTTCTTTCACCCGATCCAGCACTTTTTCCACAAATGAATCATAGGAAGGGATATCGCCCCACGTCTCAGTAGTGAACGTGTCGTTTGACTGGGGATTCCGGATTACGAGCACCATCCCTCCTGCGGTCGGCGTTGTGATATATTTCCGGCCCCAGATGCGGGGAAGATCTGCCTTACCCGTCATCTTCTCATACTCTGCCGTCCGGGTCATCCAGGCGGTCACCTCCCAGAACGTCGGATGTTCGGAGGGTGCATGCGTCTCGATCCTGATGTTGAGGTTCCGTTCGGAGGCTTTTACCTGTGCAAGGGTTTTTGGGTCCACTCTCTCTCCTCTTTAACGGGGGAATGGTGTCGGTCGATCGGCAAATAGGTTTCGGGTCGTTTCGAATTATGAAACAAAAATTCCGGATAGAGACCCCCTCAATGATCTGCCAGATCTATCGATGTGGAATTGAGAGACCCGGGAACGCCCCCCTGCCCCTGGGGGGACTGTGCCGGAAGTCCTTGCACAGCAGGACCCGTGACCGCTAACCGGCCGATTGGAACAGATGAATATGCCAGAGCCTCATTCATACCTGCTCTCCTAATCATTATCCTGTCGAACAGAACGGACGAATGTGCCAGAGGCTCATTCATCGGGGAGGAGATGCCGCACAAAAGCCCTGCCCCGTTTACCCTTCGATGGAGATCACCGTAGCAGGGCAGAGATCGGCAGCCTCCATAGTGCACGCCTCCAACTCCACCGGCGGGATCCCTTCTCCGTTCCTTCCATCGAACCGGAATTTCTCTCTGACCTGGCTGAAGGAATCGAGACGATTCTCTTCAAAAAAATCCGGACAGAGCTCCCAGCATGTTCCACAACTGACACAATTGAGCCGGTCGATGATGACTTTCATCCCAGTTCGCCTCTCATGTCCAGATATTTTTTCAGGGCAACCGCATTATTGTGCTCTTTATCCTTTGCGGCAAAGAGAAATGTGATCAAGGGATGTTCCCGGGCAAGCATTGCGAGCTGATCGATAACTTCAGGTTTTTCCGACAGTTCATGGAAGTACTTATCCTCGAACTCTTCCCATTTCGCCGGATCGTGGCCGAACCATTTCCGGAGTGCGGGACTCGCTCCCGCATCCCGCATCCAGAGGTCGACCGCTGCACGTTCCTTCCGCACGCCTCTCGGCCAGAGCCGTTCGACCAGGATACGGAAACCATCTTCGCCATCGGGCGCTTCATAGATGCGTTTTGTCCGTATCATTCCTCCACTCTCTCGAACTGGTCCTTGCTGGCCCCACATTCCGGGCAGACCCAGTCCTCAGGGAGATCCTCAAACGACACTCCCGGGGGAATTCCCCCATCAGGATCTCCTATCCTTGGATCATAGACGTAAGTGCAGGCCGTGCATCGGTAGCGGTCCATGGTGTCGCCCATGATGATACCTCTTCCTCTGTAATCTCCTATTTTTTCCCGGCCGCTTCCCAGGCCATGATGTGATCAAACCTCTTTCCCACAGTGTTCCAATTCACCAGGTTCCAGAAGACTTCGACATATTTTGCCCGGTCATTCTTGTAATCGAGGTAATAGGCATGCTCCCATACGTCGAGGACCATAAGGATGGTATACCCCGGAATCACGTTCACGTTATGCTTCTCGAGCTGGGCGATCAGAGGCCTCTTCGTCTTCCTGCAATAGGTCAGTACTGCCCAGCCTGATCCCTCGACACTCACCGCAGCCTGGGTAAACTCTTTTTGGAACCGATCGAACTTCAGATACTCCGAGTTGAGTGCCTTTGCCAGTTCACCGCTGGGAAGACCTCCTCCTCCCAGGCCTGGCGGGGCAAGGTTTTCCCAGAACAGGTTGTGAAGATTGAATCCCCCGACATGGAACGATAATTCCTTGAGTGTTGCTTTCACGTCAAAATCGGCACTGGCCAACCGGGCGTCTTCAAAATTTGCGAAGATGGCATTCGCCCCGTTCACGTATGCCT
>JAKLGZ010000065.1 GCA_022710385.1 Methanoregula sp. | reverse complement strand
GGAATGAACCGCAAGGGTCAGGGCATTCGCAAGTGATAGTGGGATCAGGAAAAAAACAGTACGATCGCCGATCTCCTCTTATTCGTATTATTCCACGGCCATCGTGTGTTCGCTACCAGCAGGAGAAATAGAACGTTGTGCCCTTGTCCACCTCGGATTCTACCCAGATGCGGCCCCCGTGCATCTCCACAATCCGATGGACAATCGAAAGGCCAATCCCCGTGCCCTCATACTCATCAGAAGTCTGCAGCCTCTCGAATACCCCGAAGATTTTTTCTGAGTATTTCATATCAAACCCGATCCCGTTATCCCTGACAAAGTACAAAAGCTGCCCGTCCCGTGTCAGGGAGCCGATCTCCACAAGCGGAGCTGCCCTCTTCTGTGAATACTTTACTGCGTTCCCGATGAGGTTTGCATACACCTGTTTTAACAACCCCGGATCTGCCTGGCAGGGGGGGAGCTCGCCCACGTTAAATTCCACCTTTGCGAATGCGGGGTCTTTTCTGATCTCGCGGAGGATCTCTCTTACCATGACGGAAGGCTGAACGGTCTCCTTCTCCAGCGATCGAATCCGTAGTCGTGAAAATTCCAGGAGATCATCGATCAGCCTACCCATATCGTGGGCATTCTGCCGGAGCGATTCGAGGTATCTTTTATCTTTTTCCGGGATATCCTTCAGATCCTGCATGAGGAGGGAGGAATACCCGGAGATGGCCCTCAAAGGAGCACGGAGATCATGGGAGATGGTATAGGTGAAGGATTCGA
This sequence comes from Methanoregula sp., assembly GCA_022710385.1. Classification (GTDB taxonomy): domain Archaea; phylum Halobacteriota; class Methanomicrobia; order Methanomicrobiales; family Methanospirillaceae; genus UBA9949. Next base: position 6,930 of record JAKLGZ010000065.1, on the reverse strand, counting down.
GATTCTTGTTGACCTCAGTCAGTTGCCGGGTCCGTTCGATTACCCTGTTCTCGAGCTCGTTGTTGAGCTCCTGTATCTCCCGCTCTGCCTCTTGTAACCGGGTGATATCATTCCCTATCGATAAAATCTCAACAATCGTCCCTTTCTCGTCAAACAAAGGCTGGTTTGTCCACGCGATCCATACCCGGCTCCCATCCTTCTTCGTATTCTCGTTTTCAGTCACTTCGTATTTTTCCGGGTGGACCGCGAGATCGAGGATCTTGAAGGAGAGATCCTCCCCGTTACTCCCAAATTCCGGTACGATAGTCCCGACAACATTCCGCCCGATCATCTCCTCGGTATCGAATCCGAAAAATTTCCGGGCATAATCGTTGATAAAGGTGATATTTCCCCGGGTATCGAACCGGAGGATGATGCTGTTGGCACTCTGCACAAGGGTGCGGTACTGCTCTTCTTCAGCCTTGAGATCAGCCATCATTGTCTTCAATCGTGCAACCATCGAGGAGATACTCTCTTCCAGGGTGATGAGTTCTTGGCTTATCGGCGGGGTGATGGGATGGTCAAGATCTCCTTCTGCTATCCTGTTCACGTCCTGCACCATGGTCCCGATGGGGCGGGTAAGGGTCTGGATCACGAGGATGGCAAGCAGACTGCAGATAACGAGGGCAGCCAACCCCAGTGAGAGCAGGAAGAGGGCACTCTCTCTGAGCGCGGCTTGGATCGGTTGATCGCTATACGTAAGCTCAACAATCCGGCTCACATCTGAGCCATAGCGTGCGTCTTTGAGATCGATGAACAGATACTTGACGGTGTTTCCTTCAGAGGAGCTGGGAAGAGTAAGAGTTGTCCGGTTGGTAAAAATTCCTCTGAGCAATGCGGTAAGGGCGGGATCTCTCACCTCGACGGGAGTGTCATTGATGCTCTGCCTTAACGTCGAATCGAAGATCCGGACATTCACCAGGTAGGGATTGGACTGCTTCACCTTCCGGAGGAGGTTTTCATCGACGAACCGGTATTTCATCGGGGGTGTCACGTTTGAAATACCAACTTCGAGGATATACCGGTGGTCCGGGGTTGGCATATAGGCAAATTTTCTCAAATCCCCCGTACTCTTTTCACCGACGATCCGGTCCGGGAAGAACCCGGATGAGATGCGTATGCCGGCCAGGTAATCGGCGAAATAGGGAGCAAAATCGGAAAAGTTCAGGCCAAGTTCCCGGGGATAGGTAGTGGCAACGATGGTTGCCGCATCATCGATCACATACAGGTCCATCTCCCCACCGATCTTTTGTTTCACCGCCTCGAGATCCATCTTTGCAGGATCTCCGCCTGCCCGGGAATATTCCTGGAGGAAGGCAGGGAATGCATCCTCCATCTGCTGGTTCATGCTCTCATCGTAATACCGGAGTGCTTCTTCCTTGGACCTGAAATGTGAGACGATATTGTTCTCTGACTGGAGTTTGACAAGATCGGCATTCTCCTCAAGGGTCTTAAAGGTGGAAAGATAGCTGATACCGATGAGCCCGGCTACGGCTACCATGAGGATGAGGAAGATTGCCCCTATCAGGTAGTACGAGAATGGATAGCCTCGCAGTGACTTGATTCCCATCCTTCAGTCTCCCTATCATTCTGTTCCGGGGTATGGATTATGATACTATCGTCCCGTCTATTTTTATCTCGTAGTTCATTGGAAAAAATGGGAGGAGTGGGCATCATCAGGGAGATGGTTCAGCGGGGGGCTTCAAGGGTGAAAGAGAAGGTTGCCCCCTTTCCTGGTTCACTATCAGCCCAGATTTTTCCCCCATGGCGGCGTATGATTCGTTCGACTGTTGCAAGACCGATCCCGGACCCTTCGAACTCTTCTGGTTTATGAAGTCGCTTGAAGGGTTTGAAGATCTGGTCTGCATACTTCATGTCAAATCCAATCCCGTTATCCCTTACATAATAGAGTGTGGTGGAGTCTTTGACGATTCCCCCTATCTCGATCCGGGGCTCTTTGGTATCCCTGGTGAATTTTACCGCATTTCCGATAAGGTTTTCATATACCTGCCGAAGCATCACCGGATCCGCATAGCAGTGTGGCAATTCCCCGATGCTGATCTCGATCTGCCGGTCTGGCATCGGCTCAAGTCGCATGGCTACGATCTCCCGGACCAGCGGTGTTGGATCAATCCACTCGCGGCTGAGTTCCTGCCGCCCCACCCGGGAGAGGGTCAGAAGTCCATTGATCAAATTATCCATGATTCCGATATTCTTCCGGATTACCTCGATATAGTGCTGCTCCTTCTCATCCAGCCGGGAATCGGTCGATTTTTGCAGGATAAATGAGTATCCGTCGATGGATCGGAGGGGAGCCCGGAGGTCATGCGAGACCGAGTAGGTGAATCTCTCCATTTCTGCAGTGGCTTCTTCCAATTCCCTGGTTCTCTGTTCGACTCTCCGCTCCAGTTCCACATTCAGCCGGCGCATCTCCTTCTCGATGTCCTTTATGCGGGAAATGTCGACAATAGTTCCCCGGGTGCCAAGCACCGTTCCTTCATTGATGCATCGTGCGGTATTAAACACCATGATCGTAAAGGTGCTGCCGTCTTTCCTGATACCGGTATATTCGTCCCCCTCCGTCTTCTTCCCGTGGATGACAGCCGTGAAATTCTCTTTTGCCCGTACACGGTCTTCCGGAAGCAGCATATCAAGAATATTCATACCCTTCTCGAGGTGTTCTGAAGAATATCCAAAAAGGGAAAAAGCGGCTGGATTTGCGAAGGTGATTTTCCCGGTAATGTCCGTCTCAAAGACACCCTGAGGCAGGAACTGGATGAGATCCATGAATCGTTTCTCATTGATCTCACACTCCCTGATCTGCTCTTTTAACCGCTCAACCATCAGTTGGGTCCTCTCGGCAAGGATTGAGAATTCGTAGCCAGTGACCGGCCTGACCGCATGATCGAGATCACCACTGGCGATTGTATCAACATCTTCGACAAGCTGCTCGATGGGGCGGGAGAGCTTCCGGGAGATCAGGGTAGCGATGAGAGCTCCTGAAAGAAGCACCAGTGCAGCGACCAGGGCATGCTGAATGGCGAGCTGGTTCAACTGGCTGGTCAGGAGTGCGTCATTGTAGGTGATTTTTGCAAAAATGCTGGTATCCGCTCCATAGGTGGGATCGCGGAGATCTATCACCTGCCAGAAGATGGTCCGTTCCCGTTCATTGTCATGGATCTCCTGGCTGGTCCGGTTCTCCCAGAGGATGTAATCAAGCATGGTATGGTCCTTCTCTGTGGGAACATACGTGGTATTCCCTATCAGCCGCTTTTGCTTCTGGAATAGCAACACCTCTTCGAGGTATGGATTGAATTCCCAGATATTATTGATGGCATTATGGCCGAGCTGTCTCCGCTCCCCACCAAAACGTTCCGAGTGGAGCCCGAGCTCAAGGATGTATCGATGATCAGGGGTTGGCATATAACTGAATTTTGTCTGGGTTCCTGTGTTCCAGTCATTGACCACCCGGTCGGGGTAGAATCCCGAAGTATTTTGTATCTCATGGAGGTACTGGCAGAAGTCAGGGTAGATGACTGCAAAGTCCAGCCCAATATCGGCAGGCACGGTCGCATATTCGATGATGCACCTGTCATTGATGACATAGACATCCATGCCGCCAATGGCAGATTTAAGGCCCTCGAGGTCCATTTGTGCAGGAACTCCACCCGTTCTGTTGTATTCCTGCATGACTACCGCAAACGCCTTCTCCATCTCATCGTTGTAGGTCGTATCATAGAGTTTGAGTCCAACGTCGTTCAATGTTAAGGAGTTGTCGATGTACATCTCGGTCATGACTCTGAGCCGATTTGCGTTATCCTTGAGATCCTGGGCAGAATTTGCGTAGTTGACCCCAATACCAGCAAGAACGAGTATGATAATGATAAGAACAATGATCCCGGTGAGGAGATGCTTGAACGGCAGCTTTCCATCGGTGATTGGTATCCGGGTCTCCCCCTTCACTGATCATAGAAATTCAAGTCATAAAAAATGATATGGATCGTTCTTATCATATCGAAGAATCTGAGTGAAAGATTCGCATTCCCGTGCATGGATGGTCCTGTTTGGTATGGAGGAGATCTTATTGTATCCCTCGCGATCTCCCGCTTTCCTTTCAACACCTCCGCCAACACAATACCTATCGTATCAGCCATCAAACAGCTGATCGATCGTTATGGCAACACTTTCAGAGCGAATTCCAACCCCCTCGAGTTTCGAGAGGACCTCCAATATCGTTCTCGCAATAGCAGGGGCATTTCTGATCGCGGTTATTGTGTGGTTTGCCACAGAGAACCCGATCTATACCATTGCTGCAGCCCTGATCGTGGGCTACCTATTGCTCGGGGTCAGGATCGTCCGGCCCACCCACCGGGTGCTGATCGAGTTTCTCGGAAAATTCCAGAGGTTCGGCGGTCCGGGATTCTACTGGGTCCTCCCGGGCTTCCAGAAGCTCTACGCGGTGAACATCACTGAAAAGATGGTGAATGCCACCCGGCAGGAGATCATCACCGCTGACAACCTGAACGCGACCGTGGATGCCCAGGTCTACTTCAAGGTGAAGGATGACGAGGTGAACGTGAAGCGGTCCCAGTACAATGTCTACAACTACGAGGACCAGATCGTCAACCTGGCCCGGACCACGCTCCGTAACATCATCGGGACGCTCTCTTTAAAGTCGGCCAACAGCGAGCGGTCACGGATCAACGATGAGCTCGGGAAGGTGCTGAAGACCGAGACCCAGTCCTGGGGGATCGAGATCGTCAGGACTGAGCTGAAGGAGATCATGCCTCCGCCCGATGTGCAGGACACGATGAACAAGGTGGTCAAGGCTGAGAACGAGAAGATTGCCGCGATCGATTTTGCTACCGCCAGGGAGACCGAAGCTGATGGGCTGCGCAGGGCTGCCATCAAGCAGGCAGAAGGGGTGAAGCAGGCTAAGATCCTCGAGGCTGAAGGGCAGGCGGAAGCGATCCGGCTCGTGAACGAGGCCGCCGACCGGTTCTTCATCGGCAATGCCCAGAAGCTGAAGTCGCTCGAAGTGACCGAGAGCGCTTTAAAGACGAATACCAAGATCGTCCTTCCGGAAGGCCAACAGATCGTGAACGTGATCGGCGAGCTTGCCGGGAGCAAGCTGGGATTGCAGGAGTAGAAAAACCACCATCCTTTTTCGGGTATCCGTGCACATGAATGTCTTACCCCCCAGGTCTATTGATTTTGAGTGCAGTTGTTCGAAGGAATAATAATAACCGGGTATTCCTCACTCCATCAGCGAACTGGTTTTACCTGGTCTTTCCTCCCTCGATACATTTTCTCCCCGCACTTCTCCATCTTATATAGGAGCAGTTCTTTACCATCTATCAATCAATTACCTCCAACCGGAGACCGTACATGAAAATCCTCCATACTTCTGACTGGCATCTTGGAAATGTGTTGCATGGGAGGAAGAGGTATGACGAGTACGAACGGTTTCTCCACTGGCTGGTCGGGTGTATCCGGGATGAGCAGATCGATGTTCTCCTGATTGCGGGGGATATCTTTGACACAACTGCCCCGAGCAACCGTGCACAGGAACTGTACTTCCATTTTCTCAACCGGGTGGCGGCAATTCATGGCCTCCAGGTCGTGGTTACCGGTGGAAATCACGACTCCCCGTCATTGTTGAATGCCCCAAAGCCCCTCCTCCGGCAGTTACGCATCCACGTGATAGGGGCAGTCACCCCGGATGTATCAGACGAGGTGATCCTTCTCCAATCAGGGGATAGCTTGGAATCCGTGATTGTGTGTGCGGTCCCCTATCTCCGTGACCGGGATATAAGGACGGTTGAGCCCGGCGAGAGTATCGATGACAAAATGACGAAGATCCAGGAAGGGATCAGCGATCATTACCGGCAGGTGTGGACCGAGGCACAGTCGCTCAGGGGCGATAGAGCGATACCGATCATCGCAATGGGGCATCTCTTCCTCGCCGGGTGCTCCCCAAACGGGGATGAAAGGGTCCGGGAGCTGTATATCGGCACCCTTGATGGAGTTGATCCGGGCAGCATCCTCCATGGATTCGACTACCTGGCACTGGGACACCTCCACGAGCACCGGAAGGTCGCAGGAAATCCGTGGTGCCGGTATTCCGGAGCACCGATTCCCCTGGGATTTGGTGAAGCCGGGCAGGAGAAGAAGGTGGTCGTCATCGATCTTTTTGAAGGGGGAACCCGTTCGATACGGGAGATCACCGTCCCCTGCTTTCTGCGGCTGCAGAAGATCCAGGGAGCGATCTCTGCAATTGAGCAGACACTGCGGGAATTAGGTGCAGAAGAGGAGCAGGTCTGGGTCGAGGTCGTGGCCGAATCCGATAGCACTGCAGCGGGACTCCAGGCACGCCTTCATGAGGTGGTGAGAAACTCACCCGTGGAGATCCTGAAGATTGAGAATGCTGCTCTCACGAAAGCGGTATTACGTGCCATGGAGGAAGGGGAGCATCTTGGAGACCTTGACGAGAGGGATGTCTTCTCCCGCTGCCTTGATGAACACGGGATAACAGGTGGGGACCGGGATCAGCTCTTTGCCCTTTTCCAGGAGATCCTGGTTGCGGTCCGGGAAGAAGACCACTATGCAGAGTGAGGGTACACGATGCGGATACTGAAGCTCCGTTTCAAGAACCTGAATTCTCTTGAGGGAGAATGGAGCATCGATTTTACACACCCTGCCTATGTCTCTTCAGGCATATTTGCTATAACGGGACCAACCGGATCAGGGAAGACCACCATCCTCGATGCGATCTGCCTGGCCCTCTACGGGCAGACTCCCCGTCTGAAAACGATCTCGAAGAGCACGAACGAGATCATGACCCGGAATACCGCTGAATGTTTTGCAGAGGTTGAGTTCGAGTCCCAGATC
>JAKLGZ010000064.1 GCA_022710385.1 Methanoregula sp. | reverse complement strand
GAGATGACCGAGGAAAAACTCCTTGTCATCAATCCGAAGGGGGGATTACCATAACCGGTGACTTCCCTGACAAGCGGCAAAAGGGCCATATGCCAGTCCAGATTGCCGTAATCGGACCTGGATCATGCAGTCCGGGTGAGGCAGTTGCTGCCGAACGGGTCGGGCGCTGCATCGCCCGGAAGGGAGCGATCCTGATCTGCGGGGGTCTTTCGGGGGTTATGGAGGCAGCCTGCCGGGGCGCAAGGGAAGAATCCGGAACCACTGTCGGGATTATTCCTGGTAATGTCGGAGAGAATCCCCATCTGTCATTTATAGTCAGATCCGGCCTTGGCCATGCAAGAAACATGGTCCTGATCCAGTCATCTGACGCTGTGGTTGCCATAGGAGGCAGATACGGAACACTTTCAGAGATCGCTGCAGCATTGAAGATGGGTATCACCGTTGCCGGATACCACACCTGGGAGATACCGGGGGTGATCAGCTGCGGCACCCCCGAAGAGGCAGTCAGGGAAGCGTGCTCCGCAGCTGCCCTGTACAGGAAGAATCGTACCCTCCAAGATCCCTGAGTGTCTCCCCGAAGTGTTCAGACCTGATGGCCTCGTGAAGTGTCCTTATCCTTGGATCAGTCATATCGTCAGTCCTGATAGCAAGCTCATACCGCTCTTTTCCGATAGGAACGAAGGAGAGGCCAAGAGCACGGGCGGCAGAATACACGCACAGGCCGGCGTCAGCCTCCCCCTGCCTGACCGCAAGGGCAACCCCGATATGCGTGGTAAGTTCCCGTTCATAACCCCGAATCGATCCGGGATCAATCCCCTGTTTTCCCAGTTCATAATCAAGGAGCATACGGGTCCCGGAACCTTTCTGCCGATTTACAAAGGTATGGGTGGAGAGGTCGGAGAGGGTAAGCCCGTCGCGGGAAGCGATTCCTTGTTCGCGCCCCGCAACACAGACAAGGGTGATGTCTTCTCCAGGCAGGTATTGCCTCAGATAAGGAAGGTTGTATTCACCGGAAGAATGGAGAAGGTGCATCGGCGCTGCATGGCAACTGCCCCTCTTCAATGCCAGGATTCCTCCCATGCTGCCGGTATGGGAGGAGTGCAGCATGACGCCCTTCTGTTGGGTCAGCTCAAGCAGGTGATCGAGCACCGGATCATGGCTTCCGGAGATAAGAAGCGTTTTTTTCGCATCTGATTCCGGGATCATAAGGGTGACCTTTACCGATTCTCCTGCCTCATACCCTTCCTTATCGGGGGGAATGCGGAGAAATGCGTGTGCCCTCACGCCGCTCATCTGGACGCCTGAACCTCGCGAGAGAGGGATTGCGATACAGCGTTCTTTAATCCGGCCTATTGCAAGCAGGACATATTCACAGGTTCCGATATCTGAATGGAGACTGAGAGCAAGGTCGGCCTGAATATCTTCTGTGTAAGGCGAAGAGAGCCCGAACTGTCGCAGGAGGGGTATCATGACTTCCCGGATTACCGTCAGGGCAGAGAGGGGATAGCCGGGCATCCCGATGACCGGTTTTCCATCGATCGCTCCGATGATAGCGGGTTTACCGGGTTTTATTGCAATCCCATGCACAAGCACCTCTCCCATACTGGAAATAACATCGGCGGTATAATCCCTTGTTCCCGCTGAGGACCCGGCTGAAATTATCACAATATCATTTTCCGCAACAGCATGGCAAACCCTTTCAGAGATGATCTCAGGCTTATCAGGGGTAACCGGATATCGCCTGCATTCGGCACCAAGAGACCTGATCCACGCCGCAGCCATCACGGTATTGCTCTCTACGACCTGTCCCGGGGCAGGCCTTGTCCCTGATCTGACCAGTTCACTTCCCGTAGGGATCAGTCCCACCCTGGCAGTGAGGACCGGAACCTCTGATATCCCGTACGCTGCCAGAGCTCCTATCTCATGGGGCCGGATCTGGTGTGAAGAGGGAAGTATCATCTCCGATTCGGCTATATCCTCCCCGGCAGGACGGACATGCTGCCATGATGAAGCCGCTTTCCGGATTACAACAGCATCTCCTTCAAAGGTAACATCCTCTATCATGACGACCGCATCGTACATGGGTGGGATCACATTCCCGGTGTTTACCCTTGCATAGTTCGTAAGGGTAACCGGACGCTGCTCGCTCGCATCCCACGTATCTTCATTCCTGACTGCAATACCATCCATTGCAGCGAGGACTGCTTCCGGAACTGAGTAGGATGCAAAAAGGGGGCGGGCAGTGATCCTGCCTACCGATTCTTCAAGAGGGATATCCAAAGAGATTCGACGGGAAGGAAATTTTTGTGAGATGATGTCAAGCACCTCCCGCAACGGCAGGACCGACAGGTAACGCTTTACCAGAGGATCACCTCCACCAATTCCCCTTCCTCCAACCCTTCAACCCCTGAGGGGACCCTGACAAGGCCGTCACTCCTGATAAGAGTATTGACAAGGCCGGATTTTCCAAATTCCGGGTATACCTTCCCTTCCAGGATCCGTACCCTGACATAATCCTCTCTTCCCCGTGTTGAAGGGATATTCTCCCCAAGCATCAGACGCCTCGTCAGCATCTCTTGGTCACCCTGTCCGGTCATTCCCATGAGAAGCGGTCTGGCAATCACCAGGAGAACGACAAAGGCAGATGCCGGATGTCCGGGAAGACCGATCACGGGTTTTTGCCCTGACCTCCCGATAATAGTCGGTTTGCCAGGAGCAATGGCTATCCCGTGAATAAGCACGTCTCCCGATTCCCGGATCAGGTCAGCGGTCAGGTCCCTGTCATCCTTCGAGCTGCCTCCTGAAATGATGACTGCATCACAGAGCAAGAGCGCCTTTTGGAGGATTTTTTGCAACAGGGAACGATCATCCTTTACAATCCCAAAATATTCGGGGATACATCCGGCTGACTGGAGGAATGCCCCGCACATCCAGCTGTTGATATCCCTCACCTGACTCCCGGTGGGAATCTCCCCCACCGGGATCAGTTCGTTTCCGGTTGATATCACTCCTACTTTTGGTTTTCTTGTAACGGGTACCGTTGTCCTGCCAGCCGCAGCAAGTGCTGCAATCTGACGGGATGACAACACAGTTCCCCGGGAAAGGATCACTTCACCTGCTTTGAAATCTTCTCCCTGAAGGACGATATTTTCTCCCGGTGCAGCCGGCCGTTTTACCAGTACATCGTTCCCGATCGATTCGGTATATTCAATCATTACGACCGCATCTCCCCCGACGGGGACCGGGCCACCTGTCGGGACATAAAGAACGCTGTCAGAGGGGAGTGTTTTTACTCCTTCCGCTCCCATTGCAGCTCTCCCGGAGAGACTGAACAGGGCCGGCAGGGATTCCGACGCCCCCGTGGTGTCCCGGAATCTGACAGCGTATCCATCGACCGATGATCGGGTGAATCCTGGGATATCAATATCTGCCGTGATATCGGTAGAAAGAACGCGGCCGAATGCAGCATTGAGCGGGATCTCTTCTGAGGACAGGCGGATAGCGAGGCTCCGTGCGGTGTTGACTGCTTCTTCAACTGGTACTGTTGTCAGAAAAAGGCTCATTTGAAGCAGCCCAGCTGGCAGGCCCGGATTTTTATTCCGTGAGTGTTGCAGAACCGTGCAATGTCGGTCTTGGAGACCCCGTATTTTTCAGAAATAGCAAATGCTTCCGGGCATTTAATCTCCTTGTCGATCCCCTCTCTCTCGAAAATTGATCGTATTTTCTCTTCGTCCATAGTAACAATAGTATGTGTCCAAAGAAATAGGGTTTACCATGTCTGTCTCTTATAAAGGAGGTGTCTTCTGAAGATAGCACTCGTCCATTCCCGACTCGATCCCGCGGGAACGACAATTCAGTCATGCCTGGAAGATTTACTGACAGAGGCTGGTCATAAGCGCCCTTATCCGCTTGAAGAGCATGATTTGATTATTCATGAGTCAGATTCCCGCCTGATCTACCTTGACCATCTTGACAAAGAACTTGATTGTGATCTCATCATATTCCTCTCCAGGCATTCATCAGAACATCCCCGCCCAGTCCTGACCGTGCATGTCACCGGGAATATCGCGGATGCCGGCCTCGGCGGGTTCGCCAAGTCACTTGCTGTTGCTTCACCGGAATGGATGCATGCCGTGCTCGGAAATCTGGAGAAAAATGCCCCGGAAGGATACCACATCACCTACGAAGTTACCCACCATGGCCCGACTGAGCTGGCGACACCTTCGTTCTTTGTTGAGATAGGGAGTACGGAGAAGGAATGGACCGATCTGAGGGCTGGATATGCGGTAGCTCTGAGTGTCCTGGAGGCATATCCGCACGAGACTATAAACGTATTAGGGATTGGCGGCTCTCATTATGCACGCAGAGAGACAGAGATTGCCCTCCAGTCCAGAACGGCGTTCGGCCATATCGTTCACAGCAGGTATGTTCCGTGCCTTGATCCTTCAATGATTGCTGGCCTCGTAGAGAAAAGCCAGGCTAAAGCCGTGTATATCGATAAAAAAGCCGTCAATCCTTCCGGAATGCACCATCTCACGATTGTGCTAGCAAATCTTGGTATTCCTCGCCTTTCAGAACGTCAGCTCCTCCAGTTACGGGATATTTCCTGGTTTACCTGGGAAGAGATCCAGCGAGTGGCACAGGAAGTATCTCCCGGAGCTTGGATTGATATCTCTCCCCATGTAAAAGACGGGATACCGAACGTTGTCAGACTCCCGGAGGATCTTTTTTATGAAACAATACGGATCGATCCCACTGGTCTGAAAGAGGGAGCAGGAAATTTGCCGGTTGCTATCCTCTCGTCAAAAGGATCTGCAGTGTTGCCGATATTCATAACAACGGAGGAGAACACGGAGCGAATACTACATGATTTAATAAGCTTATGCGTTACACTGATATGTAGTGGAGAAACCACGGCGGTTGACGGGGATCAGCTGATCATCAGCAGGACACGGTTTGACCCGGAAAAAGCGCGCATTCTGGGCATCCCAAAGGGCCCCTTGTACGGAGAACTGCTGAAAGGCAGAACGGTGCGGATAAACGGCCGTGAAATCACATCGGACATGGTTCAAACCAGGACAACAACATGCATCCGAATCCCGGGATTGGAGAGACTGATATGAGATCGATTGTCGAAGAAGCTTTGACCAAGGTGAGTACTGAGCCTGCAAAAGTCCTTTCTGAAAATGAGGAACTTGACCAGATTCTAAAAGAGCTCAAAACCGAGATTACGGTCATCGGTTGCGGAGGGAGCGGGTCAAATACCATCACAAGGATGAAGGAGGAGGGTATCCACGGGGCAAACCTGATTGCAATGAACACCGATGCCCAGCACCTTGCAAGGACTCTTGCGGATCACCGGATCCTTATCGGAAGGCAACGAACAAGGGGCCTTGGTGCGGGATCCATCCCCCAGATAGGAGAAGAAGCAGCTCTCGAGAATGAACAGGATATAAAGAAAATTGTATCAGGCAGCGACATGGTCTTCATCACGGTAGGACTAGGGGGTGGCACGGGAACGGGCGCTGCCCCGATCGTTGCCAAGGCGGCAAGGGATGAGGGAGCGCTCACCATTGCGGTGGTAACCCTTCCTTTCACGGCTGAGGGGGCGATCCGGATGGAAAATGCTGAGGCAGGTCTTGAACGACTGCGCGATGTTGCCGATACCGTTATTGTCGTGCCGAATGACCGGCTTCTGGAAGTCGTCCCACGCCTCCCCCTGTATGCCGCTTTCAAAGTTGCCGATGAAGTCCTGATGCGTGCAGTGAAAGGGATCACGGAACTTATCACCATGCCCGGGCTTGTGAACCTTGATTTTGCTGATGTCCGTACTGTTATGGAACGGGGCGGAGTGGCCATGATCGGGGTCGGGGAGAGTGACAGCGAGGATAAAGCAGCAGATTCTGTGAAAAAGGCCATCCGCTCTCCCCTCCTTGATGTCGATATCTCGGGTGCCACCGCTGCGCTCGTGAACGTGATTGGAGGGCCTGATATGACCATGTCAGAGGCTGAAGGAGTCATACAGGAAGTGTACGACCGTATCGATCCGGGCGCGCGTATTATCTGGGGAGCCCAGGTTGATCCTTCCATGCAGAGCAAGATGAGAACCATGCTCGTAGTAACCGGTGTACGGTCGCCACAAATATATGGGAGGAACGAGAAGATAACCCCCAAAGTTCAGAAGCAGTTCGAAATCGACTTTCTGAAGTGATACCCCATGGAAATTGCAAAGCCCGACATAAAATTTGATGTGAACGAGGAACTGTTCAGGAAATACTGGCGGATCCTCAAGTTGGCGAGAACCCCGACAAAAGAGGAGTTCAGGAAGATTGCACTGGTTGCGGCAGCTGGTGTTCTGATCGTCGGTCTTATTGGATTTCTGATCTACATCGGCATGATCCCTCTGTCCTGATTGCTATGGAAGAGTACACCAACCGTATTTTTGCCATCAAGACTACGTCCAAGCAGGAACGCACTGTCGCCGACAATATCAGGAAAGCCATTGATACTGGCGCGACTGATGTGAAGGTCACCTCCATTATCGTCCCTGATGAATTAAAGGGATATGTACTTGTCGAGACTCCTGAAAGTCTTGCACGGATCGAACAGCTGGCAGAGAAGGTCGCTCATGCGCGCACTGTGGTGAGGGGCGAGACGACATTTGAGGAGGTTGCGCACTTCCTCGTACCGAAACCGGTAGTCAGCGGCATATCTGAAGGGACCATTGTTGAGCTCATCGCTGGTCCCTTCAAAGGTGAGAAGGCAGTCGTAAAACGAATCGATGCCGGCAAAGAAGAGATCACGGTCGAGCTCTACGAAAGTGTTCTGCCCATCCCCATCACGGTCAGAGGGGACAATGTCCGCGTGGTCGACCGCGGGGAAAGTGCATAGATCATCCCATCATCTTAAGGCTATAACCTTTAAGTCTTCACGAGTATACCTTTTTTAACCCACGCTGAAACCGTTTCAGCGGGACAGCATGGTGATACCATGGCAGACGTGGTCGAGGTATTAGTATCCGGAGGCAAGGCGACCGCAGGTCCGCCGATCGGACCCGCACTCGGACCACTCGGTATTAACGTGAAGGCAGTTGTCGATGAGATCAACAAGAAGACCTCTGAATTCAACGGCATGCAGGTGCCGGTGAAGATCGAAGTCGATGACAAGAAGAACTTCACGGTCACCGTGGGAATTCCGCCCACGACGGCTCTCATCAAAAAAGAGGTTCATATCGAGAAAGGATCCCCCGAACCCAACCTGAAAGTGGTTGGCGACTTGCCGATGCAGGCCGCGGTCAGAATCGCCCGGATGAAAGCAGGCGACATGCTCTCTTACGATCTCAAGAATGCGGTCAAGGAAGTTGTCGGAACCTGTGTTTCGATGGGTGTGAACGTTGAAGGCAAACGCCCCAAGGAGATTCTTGCGGCGATTGATGCCGGAACGTATGACTCGGTTCTTGCTCAGTAACGAATTGGCTTACAACCCATAGAAGATCACAAGTGGTCGAGGACTATGGAGGAACCATATGGTAGAAAGGGCCAGAATTTTGGAGGCCGTAAAAGCGGCCATTGAAAAGGCGCCGGAACGGAAGTTCTCTGAGAGTGTGGATATCACCATCAATCTCAAGAATATCGATATGGCGCAGCCGAAGAACCGTATCGATGAGACGATTCTTCTTCCCCATGGCACAGGAAAGATCGTG
>JAKLGZ010000063.1 GCA_022710385.1 Methanoregula sp. | reverse complement strand
GAGGTCAGAAAGGTCCTGATATCAGCGATAAGCGAGAGCCTTAGCGGGGCATCCCTTATCCCGGAAGCAGGGTCAAGTGGCGATTCTGTTTCCGGGGCAGAACATCCCGGTCGAATCCGTTACCGTCTGCCAGATCTGGGTGGGGAGACCGGGGTGAGAGAACCGCTCCTCCGGGATCGGATCAGCACTGAGCGTCAGCTCAGCCTGACCGGTAGACAGCCGGATACCTCAGTTGAATCGAAACTCCCCGATTTTCAAATTATCGGCCAGCTAGGGAGCCTGTACATCCTTGCAGGCACTCCCGGGGATGACCTCCTGGTCATCGACCAGCATGCAGCCCATGAGCGGGTTCTCTACGAACAGGTCACGGAATACGCCGAGCAGCACCATGATCTCCAGGAGCTCCTGGAGCCTGTTTTTCTCTCACTCTCACCCGGCGAAAGCGAGGCGCTTTCCGCAACTCTCCCGCTTCTGGCGGAAGAGGGATTTTGTATCGATGCATTTGGTCCCGGGACCTTTCTCGTAAGGACAGTTCCCGTCCTCTTCGGGCAGAATATCGAACCCGGTGAGATACGGGATATTATCGCTGGGATCATAGGCCCCGGGATGCCAAGGGGCATCGATACACGCGAGCAGGTGAGGCGTATTGTTGCCTGCCGGGGGGCTATCAAGGCAGGGGCGTTCTGCACCCTGGATCAATGCAGAGAGCTGCTTCAGCAGCTTGCCCGGACCAGGAATCCTTTCACCTGCCCTCATGGGAGACCAACGATGATCGTGTTCCGGAAACAGAAGATGGATGAACTCTTTAAAAGGGTGTGATTCAGATGATTGAACCGGGTGGTTCAGTAAGATTATATAGTGCCGGGGTTCTTCTTTCCACTGAACATGATTCCTTCCCGGAACCATGGGAGTATGTCATATGAAGGAAGGAATAAAAGCAACCATCATTCTGATGCTGCTCGCCATTTTTATTGCAGGGTCCGTTGCAGCAGATCTACCCTGGAGTGGTCCAATCTCTACGAGCACGAGCGTTTCTGTGGAGGGAACCGTGAACGAGACGGTATCGTTTACCAAGACTACCATCGGAAGCCGGGAAAAGACCGTATTCACCGATACCTTTACGACCGTGAACCCATCCGGCCTTTCATGGCGTTCACATATCACCCTTCATGGAGATCCGGAGAAGGTGTGGGTGGACTATACCAGGACCGGGGCAGTTCCCCCTATTTCCTGGAGGCAATTGTTCAGCAGATAAAAAGATCATTCTTAACCCTCTTTTAGCCAGGTAAATAACAGAGAATGGTAATGTAGGAAGAACGTCAACCATCAGGCAATGATCCCGGAAGAGAGGGTAGCGTATCTCTCGAAAAAATCTGTAAAGAAAGGGCATTACATCCTTTGTTGGATGCAGGCAGCGCCACGGATCACCTGCAACCATGCGTACCAGTACGCGGTCAGGATGGCTGAACGCCATTCGCTTCCGCTCCTTGCCTGTTTTGACCTGATACCCGGTTATCCCGGGGCCACATTCCCGCACTACCGTCTCATGGTCGAAGGGCTGATCGCCCTCTCCCGCGATCTGGAAGCGCAGGGGGTGCGATTCATCGTCAGGACAGGTCCTCCTGGAACCTCCGCACGGGAACTGGGGGGAGATGCGGCGCTGGTGGTGACCGACAGGGGCTACCTGCGTTTCCAGGACCAGTGGCAACAGCAGGTGGCAGGGGAGCTCGATTGTCCCCTGGTCCGTGTCGAAACCAATGTAGTCGTTCCGGCAGACATCGCATCCGAAAAAGAGGAATGGTCTGCTGCAACGTTCAGAAGGAGGATCACCCCTCATATCGACCGGTTTCTTCAGCCATTGGAAGAGAGAAAACCATCGCGATCATCCCTAGGCCTTGAGCGGGGTTTTGAGAGAGAGATGACCGTGGAATCGCTGCTTTCCGGCATTCCGGGAATAATCCCGGAACAGGGCGGCACCCTGCAGCCCTATCCGCTACCCTGGAAAGGCGGTGAGGAAGCGGCTGCCGCCCTTCTCAAACGGTTCATTGCCCGGCATCTCGACCATTATCCCACAGAGCGGAATGATCCATCGGCCGGGGCGCTCTCCTGCATGAGCCCGTACCTCCATTTCGGCCAGATCTCTCCCGTCTTTATTGCACAGAATATCCTCCGGTCAGGGAGCCTTTCTGCAGCGGCTTACCTTGAAGAGCTGATCGTCAGGAGAGAACTCGCGATAAATTTTGTCCATTACAACCCCCTGTACGATGATTATGCAGGGCTCCCTGCCTGGGCAAAAAAGACCCTTTCCGTCCATTCGGAAGACCGGCGTGAGTATTCGTACGGGTTCTCAACGTTTGAATTGGCCCGGACGCATGATCCCTACTGGAATGCAGCCCAGCAGGAGATGGTGATCACCGGGAAGATGCATGGGTATATGCGGATGTACTGGGGAAAGAAGATCCTCGAATGGTCTGAGACCCCTGAGGAAGCGTACCAGACCGCCCTGACCCTCAATAACCGGTACGAACTGGACGGGCGCGATCCGAACGGGTATGCAGGGGTAGCGTGGTGTTTTGGCAAGCATGACCGGCCCTGGAAAGAACGACCTGTTTTTGGTACAATACGGTATATGAACGCTGCCGGCCTGAACCGGAAATTTGATGTCGGCCGGTATGCCGCCACCATCAATGGGCTTCGTGATGAGAGAAAGACCTGAGCCGACCCGCCAGTACGCGGGCGAGTTCCGGGACAGGATCTACCAGTTTTACCGGGCAAACCGGAGGGATCTCCCCTGGAGGGAGACCCGCGAACCCTATCGGATCCTGGTCTCTGAATTCATGCTCCAGCAGACCCAGGTGGCACGGGTACTGGAAAAATATGACGGATTCATTACGAGGTTTCCGGATTTTGCTGCACTCCATGCTGCTTCGGTTGAGGACCTGCTCCGCGAGTGGCAGGGCCTTGGTTATAACCGTCGTGCCCTTGCATTGAAGAGGACGGCATCGCTGATCATGACCGGATGGTCCGGGGTCCTCCCTGACGATGAAGAGGCTCTCCTCTCCTTTCCGGGAATCGGAAAGGCAACAGCAGCTGCCATCCGAGCATTTGCGTTCGGAAAACCGTCGGTGCTTCTCGAGACGAACATCCGGAGAGTATTCATCCATTGCTTCTTCCATGACCGCCCTGTAGTGACAGATGAGGAGATCCTCCCCCTGGTGGAAGAGACCCTTGACAGGGAGAATCCAAGGGACTGGTACTATGCTCTGATGGATTATGGCGCCTACCTGGGGAGAACAAAAGAGAATCCGAACCGCCGGAGCCGGCAGTATAAAAAACAATCACCGTTCGAGGGGTCTGTCCGCCAGGTGAGGGGAAAGATCCTGGTACTCCTCGTGAAACACGGAACGCTGACAAGCGAAGAACTCTGCAGGGAGACCGGCCTTCATCAGGACCAGATCGATCCAGTCCTTGCCGTTCTCGCCAAGGAGGGATTCATAGCCCTGGACAGGGATATGGTAAAAATTACCTGATATTCCCTGCAGTTCGGTACCTCCCCACTATGCCGCGGATTGTGGCAGAGTGATCCCGGGATCCCGGTTCAACCCCGGAGATAATACCCTATCATCATGAGCAGAAGCCCGGTGTAGAACATGATTGCCCATGGCCAGGAGAATCCCATATCGATCGTGGAAAATCCCTTGAGATCCTGGATGAGTACGAGAATAAAACCTGCCAGGAAACAGAACAGGCTCAATTGTTTCTTTGTTGCTTTCTCCATGGTTCACCTTCCTTCCTTAAAAAGAGGTAGGCGGTGCTTCCATATATGCCCTTCAGTGGCTCTTCTGGTCCCCAGGGGGCTTTCAATCCTGCCGACCATGACCGAAAAGAGCGGGGAGACCGGCTGTGGAGGACTTGCAATTGATCCGATCCGGATCTTCTCATCAGGATAGCCAAGATCTTCACAGACCGCAATAGCGATGTCTTCACCTGCTCCCTCGAGCGCTGTGCATAAGGCGGTGATTGAGAACTTTGGATCCGCGATGATGAAGGTGTTCTTTCCGCGTTTTACCTCGTCTGCAATCCTGTCAAGCGCTGGTCCATGATCTTTGCCATGGGCTATCACGACGGATACCTGTTCCAGGGGGATACGGAGTCGTGCTGCAGCTACCTGGAGCGATGAGATGCCGGGGAGTATCTCGCCACCGAGATATCCGAGGCCGGCAAGCTGCGGATCGCCGGTTGAGAGGATGACAGCGTTATCAGGGATCGGCTGGCCCGGGCTGAACGTTACCATCTCACGGACGATGCAGCCTGCAGGGATATGGGCTGCCACAAGGGCGATAGCTCTTTTCGAGCCGAAGATGATCGCCGCATCAGAGATCGCCTTTACGGCCTGTTCCGTGAGCATCCCAGGCCCACAACCAACCCCGACGACTTTCACCCCGAATCACCCATGATAGTTCCGTTGCGATCGACAATTACGACTCTCAGACGGGGATACTGCTCCTTTCCCTTTAAAAATGACGCCTGCATCCGTGCCCTGAACTCCGGCCGTGTGGTAAATTCTTCGACAGTATCAAATCCGGTCATGCTCAAAATCTCAGGGTCCAGGAACTTCAGGATAAGTGCAGGGAGTCCGCAGAGGATGACCTGTCCCTTTGCTTCACCCAGCGCCTCCCTGAGGTGGGACCCTGCAAGTACCGCTTCGTAACCGGGGAAGAGGAGGCGGGCATACCGGAGCCCGGTCCTCCCGGTCGTGAGCACAACCCGGTCAGCGGTCCGGACCCGTTCCATCACGGTCTTTGTGAGGTGATCATCCCATGGCTCGACGAGCCCGGTAGTGCCAAGGATCGAGATCCCTCCCTCGATTCCGAGTTTCGGGTTGAGCGTGTCTTTCGCAACGATCTCCCCCCGTGGTACCCGGAGATGGATGCTTGCTCCTGGAAGCCCTGTTGTTTCGAGCCCTTCCTGAATCGCGGCAAGGATAGAGGAAAGGGCAGGAGAGCTGATGGCTGGGTCGCCCTTCCGATTCCTTGGGGTATCCCTTGTAAAGCGTCCGATACCCTCCCCGGGATAGAGGCTGATCCCGTTGTCGGCAGGATTGCACTCAGCAATAAACTGGATTCCGGCAGTGGCATCCCCAGGATAATCCCCGGGATATTTAAAGCAGGATACAATGCCACAGGTGGCTTCGACCGGAACACAGACTCTTATCCCTGAAGGGGTGAGGACGGATACCTTGCCTGGCACTTCTGCCAGGGAGAGCGTGGCAGCCTTACAGCAGGCTGCAGCCGTGGTGCCAGTCGTATATCCACGCCTGAGTATCATCCCTGAAGAAGTGAGCACAGCGAGCCCCGCTCTGACGAGATCCAGGCCTTCCTCATCGCCGCACGCGGCGATCCATGGTCCGGGATAGGTAAATCCTGTCACCGGATCGGTGATCCTATCAGGGCTGGCGCTTGAGCTCTGCATGGATGGTAATGATCTCGTTTATCGCAGCGACCGCGACCGGGGTCCCGCCTCTCGTCCCCTCGTTGGAGATGGATGGGATATCAAGGCTCCGCAGCTCTTCCTTCGATTCGGCTGCCTTGACGAAACCGACCGGTGTCCCTATCACGAGAGCCGGCCGACACCCCTCCCGGACCAGATCACAGATGGCAAGCAACGCAGACGGGGCATTGCCGACCACTATCACGGATCCAGCAAGGTGGTCTTTCAGGGCGAGGATCCCGGCACTGCTCCGGGTGATCTCTCGGGATTCGGCGAGATCTGCTCCATAATCGAGGGCACAAAGAACCGGGCTGCTATGTCCCTTCTTCTGGATGCCTACCTGGACCATCCTGATATCCGTGACGAGAGGGGCTGCTCGGGAGAGGGCAGCAAGGCCTGCCTCCACCGGATTTTTGGTGAACCTGAGGAGCCCTGCCATGGCAAAATCGCCCACCGCGATGGAGCACCGCTGCCTCACCCGGTCTTCGTAGTCTGCATCTCCTATCTCCTTTTGTGCAAGCGCCCTGCTCGTCCGTGATATCTCGTATGCCTCGGCGGTTGTTGCACCAAGGTCAGTATACGTATTTTTTGTGGTAACCCCTCGGGGTGATGATTCCTTTGACATCGTCTCCGTTCCTCCAGATCCTGCTCTCCTCGCCACCCACAATCACGGTGGTGTGCATGTCCACCGCCGCTTCGGCGTGCCCAATCTCTCCCAGCGTGGTGACCATGACCTCCTCACCCTCCCGGTAGGCATTCTTCACTATCCCGACCGGTGTGGCCGCCTCCCGGTATTTCCCGGCAATCTCCATGGCCAGTGCAAAATGATGGGGTCTCCCTCTGCTTTTCGGGTTATAGAGCACCACCGGCGTCCCCATGGAGAACGCGGCATGAAGCCTCCGT
This sequence comes from Methanoregula sp., assembly GCA_022710385.1. Taxonomy (GTDB): domain Archaea; phylum Halobacteriota; class Methanomicrobia; order Methanomicrobiales; family Methanospirillaceae; genus UBA9949. Next base: position 1,600 of record JAKLGZ010000063.1, on the reverse strand, counting down.
TCGATCACCTCAAGAGGAGTGAGGAGGTCGGAGAGGCTGACTGCCGCAAAATCGCCGGAAAGGGGAGAGCCGAGCAGGGATGCTGCCGCGTTTGCAGCAGTGATACCGGGTATCACCCTGACCGGAACACTGCATGGTTCATGCTCAAGGACTTCAAGGACAATGCTAGCCATGCCGTAGATCCCGGCATCGCCCCCGCTCACCATCGCGACGATTTGTGATCGTGAGAGTTCGATGGATCGCTTTGCCCGCTCCACTTCCTGCCCCATCGAGCTCCGGATTATCTCCTTTCCGCTGATGAGTGCCCCGATCTGTGACAGGTAGGTATCGTTGCCGATAATGACCTCGGACTGCAGGAGCGCCTCTCTCGCCTGTCCTGTCATCTGGTCTGGGCTGCCGGGCCCGATCCCGATGATGAAAAGCATCCCCTTCCTGTTACCGTGCAATGGCAATGGTGACTCCTCCGATAACTGTTTTTCCCACGACCAGTTCTCTTCGTTTTGCCGTGGCAAGGGCGCATGGTTCAGCAACTCCTGAGAGCCCGATGCGGGATGCCCGCGACCCTGACCGGGTGGGGATGGCATTGATGGTCAGGTCATCCAGGTAAAGGAGCGGCCGCCCAAGAGCACGGACAGCATCGAGCAGGCCGCTCTCGTGTGTTTTCTTTGCGGTCGTGGCATAGATGAAAACCTGATCGGGCCTGATCCCTGATGTGGCAAGCACGGTCCGGACCGCTTCCTCGATCTCTTTTGCGCCGGTATTCTTCCTGCACCCGATCCCGATGCTGTATTCACCGTCCGTGATGAGAAATGCCGTATCCTTGTCCCCGATGACCACGGCCGGACCCTTCACCGAGTAGAACCCGGCAGTCCCGTCAAGGAATCCTGCATTGACTGGTTTTGAAGCGTCCCGGTTGACAAGGGAATATCCCCCAGCTGCAGCAATTCCCTCTACTGAAGGAACCCCTTCCCGCTCGGTGGCAGTGGTGATCACGGGGACAGCTCCCAGTACCGCCAGTTCCCTTGCCAGTGCATTTGCACCGTGGTGGCCTCCCGTTACCGGGATGGCGAGACGGAGATCGGGCGTCACCACCACAAGGGCCGGGTCCGTCCACTTGTCTTTCAGGTAGGGTGCGATTCCCCTGACGGCTATCCCCATCGACATCACCGCTGCAATCTCCCGGTAGCGGGAAATTGCTGTCGAAAAAGCGGTCTCCGAATATTCGAGGAGGTCGGCACCAAGCACCCGGGCAATTCTTCCGGCAGCCTCAGAGAACCGTGGCAGATAAATGACGGCCCGGTTCATGAGTAGAGGATCGACCTCCTGTGGCCTGATCCCGATGGATCTAGGACTCCTCCTACGACCAGGAGCGCCGATCGGGTGATCCCTGCTTCTGCTGCCTTCCCTGCAATATCTGCGACTGTTCCCCTGACAATCTTCTGGTCCGGCCAGCTCGCATGGTATACCACCGCTGCCGGGGTTGAAGCGGGGCACTGGAGTTTTCCCGTTATCTCATCCAGGCGGTCCGCCCCAAGGAAGAAGACCATCGTGGCAGTATGGGCAGAGAGCTCATGGATCTCATCATGTGCCAGGGTTTTTC
>JAKLGZ010000062.1 GCA_022710385.1 Methanoregula sp. | reverse complement strand
TCGATGAGCGAAATCCGTCGGTTTTTTCAGAAAAAAGGAAAAAAACGACATTATTTAACATATGGACAAGATAACCCCTGCCCACGCATGAAAACACTGGAAATCACATGGGACGAGAAAAAATACCGCGCAACTGTCGGATGCGCAGACGGGTCGGTATCCGTTCACCGGAATTGCGCGTTCTGTGTGCATTGCAAGGGGATCCGGATAGGGGAGCGGCTGTACCCGTCACCCCAGGAGTCGGTGCTGCGATCCTTCTCATCGGGTGGTTCGAGCGATGAAGCCCTGATGTCAGCTGCGATGCAGTTCAACACGCTGGTAAAGGATGCACGGGCCATCGAATGCGATGATGATGCGGATTCGGGGTTCAAATCCCGCTACCGCCGCTGAAATCCCCAATGATTTCTTCTGCGCGGTCTTTCTCGGGGACCAGTGCCCGTATCTCATCCCGGAATGTTTCGAACTGCAACTCATCCATCTGGTCTGAAAGGAGCCTGCCGCTCCATGCCCTCCGGTATACCCAGGCAACCACCTTCTCGACCACGAGGAGTACCGATTCAGGACTTTTTACCGCGATCAGCTCCCTGCCTATCTTGGGGTGTCTCCCCCTCCGGCCTCCGACCGTGATCAGGTAATGCTCGCCGGATGATTTGAGGAGATCGTACGGGCAGGACCTGATACAGGTGCCGCATTCAACACACCGGGAGGGGTCGAGAACAGAAACTCCCCGCTTTATTGTGATCGCCTCTTCTTTGCAGTATTCCACGCATGTCCCGCATCCGGTGCACATCCCGGGCACCCTGATGGGACGGTTCTGCCCGACAATGCCTATCTCATTTAAGAGCGGGCTCGTGCAGGCATTCGGGCAGGCAGATATGGAGATCCGTATCTTTACCGGCATCTCCCTTCCAAAGAGTCTTGCATCGATGGAGCGGGCGAGCGATATCGAGTCGATGTTGGCAAAGATGCACCGTTCGTTCCCCGGGCATGCGATCACGTTCACCACTTCATCACGCTCGGAGCCGATAGGGGTATTATTGAGTGCGAGATCCCGTGCAATCGCATCGAGGTCTGCATGGTTCATGTGCGGTATCTCGATGGTCTGCCGGGTGGTCAGATGGACCGATTCAGCCCCGTACCGCCCGGCCACTGTGGCGATCCCTTTCAGCTGGTCACAGGAGACGACGCCTGCCGGGATTCGCGTTCGTATCGTGCAATATTCGCTGTCGAGCTCGGTGATGACACCGCCCTTCATGTGAACTCCCATATCCTTCAGCATCAGGAACTTATTACGCGGTGCATTCCCTAAAAAAGTGCGCTCGCAGGAATGAGGACCAGTGCACAGAGGACCACTGCACGGGTTATCTCCCCGGAAGCTCCCACGACATCGCCATTGACGCCTCCGAACAGCCGGTCTGCAATGACGAGAAGGACGAACGGGATGAGGAGCGCCGCAAGGACTGCTCCGGAAAGGGGGAGATACGGGAGAGGGAGGAGCACGAGCGGGAGGCAGCATATCCCAGCGGCGAACGGAAACCAGGGCTTTGCCCGGTGATACAGGTATGCATGCAGGCCGTCATGAAACGGAGCCCCGTATGCCGTCAGCAATGCCATGGAGAATTTTGCAAGGACTTCCGCTGCAACAAGGGCCCACAGGATCTCCGGCAGAGATGACAGGGCGGCGAAGGTGAGGAGCAGGACCGTGCACCCGGCAGCAAATCCGCCGGTGCCGATCTGCCGGTCGGTGAGTGCCCGGATCCTGCCCTCACTTCCTCCATGTGCCATGAGCCCGTCGCCCAGATCGAGGAGCCCGTCAAAATGGTTTGCTCCGGTGATACCCAGCACGGCAATGAGTGCCACCGCTGCCCTGATCTCCGGGATGCCGATCCAGAACGCAGTGAGCCCGGCAAGACCCCCGATCACGTACCCGGAGAGGGGATAGAGGTAGGTATGGCTTGCAAAGAGGGAAAAATCGACCGTCCTGCCAAGAGGGAGGATGGTCGTGAACTGGAGGAGGGCTCGCAGCCGGTTCAGCAGCATTCGCTGTAAAGGCGGGATGTACAACCGGCTATCAGCCCGGCGACCGCGTCATCGAGGAACGGGCCGAGTGTTGCCAGGATGCCGGGTTTCTTCTGGTCATACCGCGTGAACTCGAAACGGGCATAGGTACCGCCGATACATTCGGCGATGGCCATCCCGATGATCTCATCGGAGAGGAGGAATACCGGGTCTTCCTGGATTCCCGAATCTTTCTGCCGGAGAAAGAGTTCATCTTCAAGGAGGATGGCCCCGAGAAGAAGGGATGCGACATTCGGGTCGCCAAGATACTTGAGGATCTTCTCCTGTACCTTGTGCGCTGCCTCTTCTGCCGAAAGCCCGTGCGGCACATAGAGCAGCATCGCAGAGGTTACCATGGAATCGACAGAGATCCCTTTCTCCTTCAGCCGTTCCTCAATCCCGAACATATCTGCTATGTGTTCCTGCATCCGCTATTAGGTTGCCGCAAGGATAGCTTGATGTCCGGAAGGTGAGAGCTGTACGATCGAGTACTCATGGCATTTGTGACAGGCAGCCCGGAGATCAGGGCAAAGAATCCCCTTTTTTCCAGTATTCTTGCCAATACGATGCTCTCTGTGGTGCCAGGCATCTCGGGTGCCGGTCCAAGCCCTGAAAAGACGCTCCTCACCCCCATCCTTGACGCGGAGCTGATCACCTGCGGGAAGATCACCAGCATGCCGGTGCGCCCCGATACCCCGACGGGCTGCCCCACGCCTGCATCCATCACGAGGGCGGTTATGGAACTCTGCGGACTCTCGCCCCTTTTCATCAACGGAGGGCTTGCCCATACCCCGACCGTACCATGCCTCGACACCTATGGCATACCGGGCGAAGACCCCCGGTTCAGGGATGCGGTCCCTGATGCCGGTGCATTGTTCAGGAAAGGGAGGTCGATCGGGACCTTCCTTGGGAGTGTTTCGGATCTTCTGGTTCTCGGGGAATGTGTTCCCGGAGGGACCACCACGTCGCTTTGTGTTCTGCGGGGGCTCGGGTATGATGCCCTGGTGAGCAGCAGCTATGCCCGGAATCCTGTCCGGATGAAGGAGGAGGTCTGGAGCATTGTGAACAGAAGGATACAGGAAGGCCACTACCGCACCCCCCTTGATATCGTCCGTTGCTGCGGGGATCCGATGATCGCCATTGCCGCCGGGATCGCAGCCACGTATAGCGGGAGCATCATCCTCGGAGGGGGGACCCAGATGCTCTCTGTTGCAGCGGTCCTCAAAGGGATGAATCTCCCGGCACCCGGGATCGCAACCACCTGTTATGTGAGGGATGACTCCTCGGCCAACTTTGCTGAAATGGCAGGGATGATAGGGACACCCGTGTATTACATCGATCCCGGCTTCGGTGAACTGGGACATTCGGGGCTTGCACGGTACTGCATCGGGGAGGTGAAGGAAGGGATGGGTGCCGGAGGCGCCATGTTCCTTGCCTGGCTGATGGGCCATTCTCCTGATGCAATACGGAAAAAGATCCTCCACACGGTCCATGGTTATGCGTAGGAACAGGGGTGTGGTACATCGTTTGGTGACGGGAATAGTCAGGCCGGCCGGAAGGGGATTTCCGGAAGGCTCCGATAAAAAAGGGATTATCAGCCATCAGAGAGAAGTGATCAGGGATGCTCCCGATATATGTGGTCAATAATTTCGGGCAATTCAACCACCTGATCCTGCGGATGCTCAGGGATCGTTCTGTCGATGCAAGGATGATCTCAAACAGCATGCCCCCTGAGGATGTTGCCGCAGGGTGCCGCGGCCTGATACTAGGAGGAGGACCTGACCTCTCCCGCTCGGGGAACTCTGCACGATACCTCCATCTTGATCTCCCGGTGCTCGGAATATGTCTGGGGCTCCATGTCATCGCACGGGAATTCGGGGGTACGGTCACCAAGGGCAGGCTGGGCGGGTACGGTCCTGTCGAGGTGGAGATTGTCGAGCATGACGAAATCCTGATCGGATACCCGTCAAGGATACGGGTATGGGCCTCCCATGCCGATGAGGTCACCGGCCTTCCCGCAGGAGCAGTCAGGCTTGCCGGCTCACCGATCTGTAGCAATGAAGCGATTGCATTACCGGATCGCCATATCTACGGCCTTCAATGGCATCCTGAAGTCAGTCATACCGAGAACGGCAGGTATGTCTACGAGAATTTTGACCGGATTACCAGGGAACAGTGAAAAGCAGATGAGACAAGAAGAACTGGCAGCAGAGATCAGGAGGATCGGGTTCTCCTGCACCCGGTGCGGAGAATGTTGCAGGGAAACCGATACGGATTCCAATCTGGTGATGCTGTATCCTCCGGAGAGTGCGGAACTCTGCACTGCCACTGGCCGGGAGGGAGAGGTATTCTCGGAACCGTACCCTGAGGCGGTGGTGATGCCGGGAGGGGGGAGTATCAGGTTCGAACGATGCATCCGGCGGAGGAAAGGGGAATGCATCTTCCTTGAGGGAAACAGATGCCAGGTGTATGCGTCACGGCCATGGATCTGCAGGACCTACCCGTTCATGCTTTCCGGAGAGGATCTTATGGTCTTTCCGTGCAGGGGAATCGGGGGGACCCTCTCAGAAGGTGCAGCCTGGGAAATCGCCGGGCGTCTTCTTGCACGGAATCTGGCCGAAAAGGAGGAGGAGGAGCGGGTTCGAACCCTGCTCTCCTCGAATCGCATCCCTGCAGGTGCTGAAGTGCTGATCGATGGAACCGGGATGAGGATACTCTGATGGCTGAGATTCGGATCATCGGAACTGCCCATGTCTCGAAAGAGAGTGTCCGCGAGGTGCAGGAGGCAATCGCTGAGTTCTCTCCTGATGTGGTCGCGGTGGAGCTGGATGCCACCCGGTATGCCGCCCTGAAAAAACAGGTCCAGGAAGCTTCGGTCGAATCGGTGCTTGAGGCAAAGACGTTCACCCAGCTCCTTGTCCAGTGGATCCTTGCTTACCTGCAGCGGAAGATCGGGCTTGATGTTGGCGTAGAGCCGGGGGCAGAGATGAAAGCAGCCGTGGAAGAGGCCGAAGCCAGGCGCATCAGCATCGCCCTGATCGACCGGGATATCCGGATAACTCTCCGGAGGTTCTGGCATTCACTCTCGTTTTTTGAGAAGATCAAGATGCTCTATGCCCTCGTTGCATCCGTTGCCAGTATCGATGAGCAGGAGATCGATGTGGAGGAGCTGAAGAAACAGGACGTGATTGCCGTCGCGATGGAAGAGTTCCGGAATTTCTCACCGAATGGCGCCCGGGCCCTGATCGATGAACGCGATGCGTATCTTGCCCACCAGATCCGGAGGCTCTCTCTCTCTCATGAACGCATTCTCGTGGTGATCGGTGCGGGCCACAAGGAGGGGATAAACCGGTATCTCGCACACCCTGAAACGCTGCCCTCTGTCGAAAGCCTTACGGGTGAGGTGAAGTCCAGGCCGTGGGGGTTGATCTTCGGGGGAATCGTCACCTTCCTCTTCCTCTTTCTCCTGGTGGCTATCCTCTTCTCGGGCGTGGGAACCGATGTCCTGATCACTGCCCTCCTTTACTGGGTGCTGATCCACGGGGTCCTTACGGCCGTGTTCACCCTCCTTGCAAAAGGGCATCCTCTTTCAGCCCTGACCGGATTTGCGGTCTCCTGGTTCACGGCATTAAACCCGCTGATCGCAGCCGGCTGGTTCTCCGCAATCGTCGAGGCAAAGATCCGGAAACCCGGACCGGGGGATCTGGGCCGTATCTCGCGGGCTGAGTCGATCGGAGAGATGATGGAGATCCCGCTCTTCCGGGTGGTCGTTGTTGCCGCCATGGCAAATATCGGGAGCACGCTCGGGACGATCCTCTACTTTGTCTTCATCTTCCCGATACTCGGGATCGATGTCGGGGTGGTGATGACCCAGGGGATTGCGAACATGTGGGCCGCCATCCAGGCGATCTTCTGATCGCCTCCCAGAAACTATTTTTAGTGTCCCCGCGATGAGTGGCATATGAGCATTTCGTCCTGGTATGCCCTGATCATCCTTTCTGCACTCCTTGCGCTCTCCCCTGTCATCGCAGCAGAAAATACCGTACCGGTTGCCGGAACGGTCTTCCTCGGAGAGCAGGGCCTTGATATCTCCGCGACCGGTGCCGCAGCCGGTTCGCAGATCGTGTATTACGGGCCGGGCGGGAGCCCTGCCACTGTTCCCGTGGCAACCATGACGGTGGACGATCCCACCGACTATTATATCTCTCCGGCTCTCTTTGGAGGCAGGACCGGCCCCTGGTTTCTGTCTCCGGCAAACACCCTTGCGTTCTATGTCCAGGACCCGCTGATCGGGATCCGGGTGATGGATGAGAGCGCCGATTTCGCGATTACGAGCGATGTCACCTGGATCCCGAAGGGGGACGTGGTGGGATTCCGGATCGACACCAATGTCTACGAGATTGCCAGACGGCCTGGTTCCCCGGGTGCTCCGATCACCATCCGCATCCGGGGTCCAGGGGGTGTTGAGTATTCTTCGGTGACAGGGTATCAGCTTGAGGATATCCTGATATCTGCCTCGCCATTCGATACGGGAGGGGTATGGCTGACGGGCGGTTTTGAGAGTGGCACCTACACGGTATGGGCGGAGAGCACCGGGAATGATATGAATCTCAATTACAAGCAGGAGGGAAAGACGGTGACCGTGCCAGTGCAGTTCCTTCTCCAGAGCACCAATCCGCTCATCACCCCAACACCCACCACAAACCCGGCCACGACCACCACAACCCTTCCCCCTACCCTTCCTGCTACGACGGTGACTACGCTCACCCCTGCCACTGTTATTACGGAATCTCCTGCAACAACGCCCGGTACGATTATTCCTACCACGGCCCCCCCCACGACCACCCCGGGCTTTGGTGCCATGCTCACCCTCTCCGCCTTTTTTGTCGCCTGCATCCTGGTCATGGCCAGGCACCAGAGGTAGGCCCACACCTCCCCTTTTCAGGGAGAAGGTCAGGGAACTTCCGACCCTCCAGCAGCGCGGAGTGACGGCGATCCCTCTCCCTTCAATTCCCTCGTTCCGCGAACATGATCTCTCCTGTGGTTTTACTCAGTCCGACCGTAAGAGTGCCATCTATTGAACTATACACGATCGTTGTCCCTGTAGAGCATAGTGGCAGACTTCAGTTCATCGATCCGTCCCTGGCGGGAATCAGCAGGCCAAAACCATTTTTTCCCTTGACTGCAAGGGGATACTCATGAATGTCGGAACCACCATCATCAAATGCCGGCACAGTGTCCGGAGTTACAAATCCGTTCCGGTCGAGGACACGATCATCAGGGATGCCATCGAATGTGCACGCTTCGCCCCGACTGCAATGAATCTCCAGCCCTGGCTGATCGGGGTCATCCGGGAAAGAGACCTGCTGGAGAAGGTCGCCACCCTGACCGATCACGGGAGGTTCATTGCCGATGCCCCGGTCTGTTTTGCCGTATTTGGTGAACGGAAGGCGAAGTATTACCTCGAGGACTGCTGTGCAGCCACCGAGAACCTGATCATCGCCCTCCAGTCCTATGGGGTGGGGTCCTGCTGGGTTGCCGGTGACAAGAAGGAGTACGCAGAGCCGGTCCGGAGACTGCTGGGGGTTCCTGATCAATACACCCTTGTCTCTCTCCTGCCCGCTGGTTACCCGGCAGACATCGCGCTCCAGAAGAAGAAGGAACAGGATGAGATCGTCTTCTTTGATCAGTACAAAGAAGACTGACCATGCGGGGGATTCAGACGGTTTCCGTCTCCAGCAACAGGGCGTATGAGAAGGTGGTCTCCCGTTTCCGGGGCTTTCCCAGGGTGGGAGAGAAGAACTATGCCGGACAAGGATGGGTGTCGGGAACTCTCCCCGCGGGAATGTTCTGACCTTCTCTCCAGGAATTTGGAGCGTCCCTGCCGCATCCTCGATGTCAGGACTGCTGACGAGTTCCGCGGCGGGCATGTGATCGGGGCCGAACACCTTGATTTTTATCGCCCTGATTTCAGGCAGTGCATTGAGGAGAAGGATCGGACAATCCGGTACCTGGTCTATTGCAGTAGGGGGGTAAGGGGACAAAAGACGATGGAGCTGATGCACCAGTGTGGCTTTCCCGATG
>JAKLGZ010000061.1 GCA_022710385.1 Methanoregula sp. | reverse complement strand
TCGCTGTTCCGTTTTCATCGGCAAGAGCCACAATCCCGGGATACCGTATTTCATACGGATTGCCGGGCAGCTCGTCCCCGTCCCCTCCCTTGTGCGATGACTCCGGCTCTTCTGAAATCCGGAGGTCTGGGCATGCATCAGCTTCTTTTCTCCTTTCCGCCATGAGCAAAAAACGCTCCCGCGAGATGACAGTCTCACACCCATATTTTCGTTGCCGAAAATATCGTTAACAAAATAATCGGCAACAAGATATTTAATCCTGATTGAACCGGATTGGGGGGGAGAAAAAATTAGAGGATTTTGTTCAGTTCAAATTTGTAAGGACCAAGAGATCCGCCAAAGTTACCGGCGGTGATATATTTTACCCCCGGAACCGTGCAGGCGGCATGGATCCCTTTCGCCATTGCTTCACCTACACACTTCTCATCGATCCCATCGATAACAATCTCATACACTCCTTTTATTCCTGCCGGCACCTTGGTGTCCGGAACCTTCTCACGGATCGTCGGGCAGTACTTCTCATTGGTACTAGCCGGCATGAATTTGTACTTGTTTGAACCTACCTTGGAACCGCTTGCCACAACGCCCCCGGGGAAACTCGTGATGACCCCGCAGACTTTATTGATAGCCTCCACCGCAGTCTGGGCTCCCATGAGTGCTGCCATCTGGTTCTCACCCATGACAAAGAAATTGCCTCCTGCAACACCTTTCACGATACCAAATTCTTCTTCACCGATATATTCGCCTTCCATAATTGGGATGACCCAGCATTTCCTGCCGCCGACTTCTTTCTGGTATTCATACCCGTCGCCGAAGAAATGGAGTTTGACCGCAATCTTTTCTGCCGCCTGGGGAAGACCATCAAACACTGCGGTGGTTGGAGAGGTAAGGACGCATTCGGCGAGACGCTCGACCACCTGCTCTTTCAGCTTCTTCTTTGCCGCACAGATCAGGATCGACACACCGGGTCTTCCATCAGGGGTCTGGTCTGCCCTGAGTTCACTCTCGATCCCGGCTTCGCAGGGGCATCCGATTGCCGAGGTCGCAAAACCCGTGGCTTCGGTCGCTGCTTTCCGGGCCCATTCCGTGTTCACTGCGGTGATGATGATCCGGGAGATCCATGTGGGAAACGCTTCTGCGTAGGTATCATCAATTGGTACTCCGTTTATCTCCATAAAATTCCTCTTTTTTATACCAAAGATAGTAGGATAGTGCTAGAATAAATTTTCTAAATACCTCTCCCTGAAAGGTTCCCCCCTGAACTGCAGAAAAAAGAGATCCCTCATCAGATGTGATCAGCACAATTGGGGCAGAATTGAAACAGGGAATTACGATTTTGTACAGGGAAGTGAGATTTTTTCAATGAAATGCCCCATGATACCGATGGCTCACATGCCTCCCTAATGAAGATCGCGGATGCGTTTTGATGCCAGAATACCTCCTGCAGTGTCATCCTTGATGCCCGACCGAAGGAGGGACATCGACTCTTTATATGAAAATGGTCCGGCAGGTCCGCCTTGTATGGTTCTGTCCCTCAATGAAATCAGGTAATTTTTTTTTTAAAGGAAGACGGGTAAGGGATATGTATTATATATAATTTCCTATTTGATGTTAGTACTTAACGAAGCGCAGCCAGAATAAGCGGCGATTTATCATTATTATATTAATTATGCGGATTAATAAACAATTTTTTATTTACACTAGTCCTGATGAATCGGCCTGAATGCAGGGGGGATTTAGACAAGTTTATGTGTATAATTTAACCATTCTTTTATAGTCGATTTTTGAATCGATCTAAAGCTGGTGCGTGATACAAGCATGGCATTTGCATTGCACGTTAACATGGAGCGTTGTACCGGCTGCAATAATTGTGTGGTCGCATGCCCTGTTGATGCGCTTGAACTCTTCACCATAGATCCTGCGACAAATGAGAAGATCTACAAGGTGAAGCACGGGAAAGCGATGGTAATCGACTTCAAATCCGAGCTCTGTGCCGGATGCGGAGTCTGTGTCGAGGCATGTCCACATGATGTGATCCGGCTGGCGGGACGCGGGTCGGTAACATCGGAGGCCAAAGTTGGTTAACGTTCCGAACATGGACAAACTTGAGGTTATTGAATGACACTGTTTCCAAAATTCTCAAAGAAGCGGGATGGCGTCAATGTCATCCAGGAGCAGAAGCTTCTCCAGCAGGTGAACCACCTGATCCTCAACTCTGAGGTCTGCACCGGGTGCGGCATCTGTGTTGAAGCCTGCCCTGAAGAGGCAATCGCACTCGGCCTTGTCGGTGCCACAAGGCGAGGCGCGGTCTCATACGCAGCGCCCGTTGATATCGATGAGGCGAAATGTTCCTACTGTGGAGTCTGCGTCGTCTTGTGTCCGTTTAATGCACTGACACTGAAGATTGACGGCGAGGAGCGTCTCCCCATTGTGGAAAAAGAGGGCTTCCCAACATATGACATGGTGGCAGATATTGACGATGAAAAGTGCGTCAGATGTACCATCTGCGAGGAAGTGTGCCCGAGAGATGCCATCGATCGGGATGTGCCCGAATTTGAAGGAACCCGGCCTGATGGGAAAGAACGTCAGCTGGCCATCAAAACCAAGACCACGTTCAAGGTAGACGATGAGAAGTGCACCCTCTGTGGTATCTGTGGGGTGCTCTGCCCGGCAATTACCGTCAAACACAAGCCTTTCACCGCAGAATCAGGAAAGGTCGAAGGTGAAGTGGTCTGGGACGAGACGAAGTGCGATGCCTGCAAGGTCTGCGTGGAGGCATGCCCCGAGGAGTGCATCACCGTCGAGCGTGAGGTCGAGAGTGATAAACTGGATGGTCAGGTTGACATCGACCAGAAGATGTGTTGTACCTGCACCTGGTGTTCGCGGAGCTGCCCGACGGAGGCAATTACCGTTGAGAAGCTCTTCGAGGGTGATATCGAATTCTTCCCTGAGAAATGCCCCGGTGGATGTTCCACTTGTGTCGAGATCTGCCCTGCAAATGCCATTTACCTGCCTTCCTCTGTACCCGCAAGCCAGCTCAAGGGCAAGGTTGAGCCGACCATCGCAGTCAATAAGGACTTCTGTATCCTCTGCGGTGCATGCGTGAATGCCTGTCCCGGCGAGGACATCATCAGGCTCCACCGGACCGGCATCCGCGTCAAGGGCAAGGAGACCGATCTTTTCAATAAAATCAAGGAGAAGTTGTGCACTCCCAGGACCTCCAAGGTCAAAGAGGAGACCCCAGGAAGCGTACAGCTGAAAATGATGGAGAAGGCGTGAGGGGATTAGACATGCCAAGAACGAAAGGATACCCTGAAGCACTCGAAAAGAAACTCGCTGACACCCGTCTCTATGAAGATGAGCGCCACCCCGAATTCACAAAGACCGTTGAAAAACTCTCAATGAGCATCCCCCACATGTGCTACCAGTGCGGGACGTGTACAGCTTCATGCCCTTCAGCTCCCCGCAGCTCATACCGGATCCGGAAGTTTGTCAGGAGAGCGCTCCTCGGCCTTGAAGATGAAGCCCTCACTGATCCCGATCTCTGGCTCTGCACCACCTGCTACAGTTGCACCGACCGCTGCCCCAGGGATATCGCTCCGACCGATGTGATCATGGCGATGAGGAACCTCGCATTCAAGAGAGACATCATCCCGGTGAACTTCTTAAAGACCGTCCAGGCCATTTACACCACCGGGCATGGTGTCCCGAACAACGATGTGAACCGTGCAGCACGCAAGAAGCTTGGGATGAACCCTGAACCGCCGACTACCCATGCATTCCCGCAGTATGTCAAAGGAATCCAGAAGATCATCGACTACTATGAACTCAAGAAGAACGCAGACAGGATTGTCAAAGAGAGAGAGGGGTGAAGACTGATGCGTGAATATGCATTTTTCCTCGGCTGTATTGCCCCGAACCGGTACCCTGGCGCAGAATCCGCATCCTACAAGACAGCAGAGAAGCTTGGCATCAAGCTGCTTGATCTTGAGGGGGCCAGCTGCTGCCCGGCACCAGGTGCGTTTGGTTCAATATCCCTTGAGATCTGGTATGCCATGGCTGCACGGAACCTTTGCCTTGCCGAGCAGATGAAGAAGGATATCGCCCTCATATGCAACGGCTGCTACAAATCAATCTGGGAAGTCAACCACAAGCTCAAGCAGCATAAGGAGCTGAAGGAGAAGGTGAATGAAGTCCTCAAGACCATCGATATGGAATTCAAAGGGACCATCGATGTCTGGCACCTCGCAGAGCTCTTTTACGATCCTGAGATTGTCGGTGTCCAGAAAATCCGTGACAGTGTGAAAGTTTCACTTGAGGGAACGAGGATTGCCGTTCATTATGGCTGTCACCTGATGAAACCAAGGAAGGAGCGACACTTCGGCACCACCGAACACCCAACCTGGCTGGAAGAGATGGTTGGAGCACTCGGCGCAGAACCCGTCGAATACCGGAACAAGATGCTCTGCTGCGGCGCAGGTGGCGGGGTACGAGGATACGATCTTGTCCACTCACTGGATATCACCAATGAGAAAATGATCAACCTGAAAGAAGCCCGCGTGGATGCCCTCACCGAAGTCTGTCCGTTCTGCCAGCTCCAGTTTGACAGGGGACAGATCGAGATTGAAGAGAAGTTCGGGGTGAAATACAACCTGCCTGTGCTCCACTATTGTGAGCTGCTGGGACTGGCACAGGGAATGAGCCCGCAGGAGCTCGCACTTGACCTCCATGGTATCAGCTGCGAACCATTCCTGCAGAAGGTCCTGTAAAGGAGGGAGAAAAGATGGCAGAAAAGAAGACAAAGAAAGAGACTGCTTCCAAGAAAAAGGAAACACCCAAGGCTGCTGTATCAGCAAAGACTGAGAAGGCACCCGCCGTAAAAGCTCCCGCGACTGAGCAGAAAAAGGCCCGCGTCGGTGTATTCATCTGTCACTGCGGTACCAACATTGCCGGATCAGTTGATATCCCCGACGTACAGGAATATGCAAAGAGCCTGCCAAACGTTGCATTTGCAGACAATTATCAATACATGTGCTCCACCCCAGGTCAGTCAAAGATTATTGCTGCTATCAAAGAGAACGACCTGACCGGCATAGTGGTGGCAGCCTGTTCACCACGTCTGCATGAACCAACGTTCAGGACAGCCACCAAGGAAGGAGGGCTGAACCCATTCCGGTTCGAGATGGCCAACATCCGCGAACAGGGCTCGTGGGTGCACATGCATGACCGTGAAGGTGCCACCGATAAGGCCAAGGATGCTATCCGGATCGCCGTTGCGAAAGCGTCGCTCCTGCAGGACCTTGTCCCTAAGACCGTTCCCGTTGAGCATGCAGCCATGGTGGTTGGTGCAGGGATTGCAGGGATGCAGGCAGCACTCGACCTTGCCAATGCCGGGATTAAGACTTACCTTATCGAGAAGAACCCGACCATCGGCGGCCGTATGTCCCAGCTGGACAAGACGTTCCCCACCCTCGATTGTTCCCAGTGTATCCTCACCCCGAAGATGGTGGATGTCGGGAGGGCTGAAAACATCGATCTGATGACCTGCGCTGAGGTTGAGAATGTCGAGGGGTATATTGGCAATTTCGATGTCACCATCCGGAGGAAAGCCCGTGGCGTGCTCACCCCTGCAGAAGCCGAGGCAAAAGGAATAGTGGGTGGCGGCTGCAATGGATGCGGAGACTGTGAAGCGGTCTGCCCCGTCATCAAGCCGAATCCGTTCGAGATGGGAATGAAACCCCGCAAGGCAATCTACATATATCACCCCCAGGTCGTGCCCCTCATCTACACCATTGATTGGGACTCGTGCATCAAGTGCGGGCTTTGCGTCGAGGTGTGTGGCGAGAAGAAGGCCATCGACCTTGAGATGAAAGATGAACTGGTCAAGGTCAAGGTTGGTACCGCAATCCTCGCAACGGGATATGATCTCTTCCCGATCGAGAAGAAGGAGGAATGGGGTTACAAGAAGTACGAGAACGTGGTGACCAGCCTCGAGTTTGAGCGGCTGATCTGTGCATCAGGCCCGACCGGCGGGCACCTTGTCCGTCCAAGTGACGGGGTGACACCAAAGAAGGTCGCCTTCCTGCTTTGTGCAGGTTCCCGTGACAATACCGGGGTTGGAAAACCCTACTGCTCGCGGTTCTGCTGCATGTACTCCCTCAAGCATGCCCACCAGATCATCGAGAAGATCCCAGGGGTACAGCCTTATATATTCTACATGGATATCAGGTCCTTCGGGAAGATGTATGAGGAGTTCTACTACCGCATCCAGGATGAAGGCGCCAAGTTCATGAGAGGAAGGGTGGCAAACGTCCTCGAGGATCCGGATACGAAGAACCTGCTGATCAATGCCGAGGATACCCTCCTCAACCGGCCAATCAAACTCGAGGTCGACATGGTGGTGCTCGCCGCTGCCGTTGAGCCCGCGGCAGAGACTGACCGCACCAGGAAATTATTCGGTGTCTCACGGTCGATGGATGGATGGCTTCTCGAAGCCCACCCCAAGCTGAATCCATGCGGGACTACTACCGCTGGAGTCTTCCTTGCAGGAGTCTGTCAGGGACCCAAGGATATCCCTGATACCGTTGCCTCGGCAGAAGGGGCGGCCTCTGCAGCAAGCATCCCCATTCACAAGGGAGAGGTGGAGCTTGAGCCCTACTTTGCCCAGTGCATCGAAGAGAAATGTGCAGGGTGCGGTATGTGCGTGAACCTCTGCCCGTACCAGGCACTGTCTCTCGTTGAGAAAGAAGGCAGGACGGTCATGCAGGTCACCGAGGCGAAGTGCAAGGGATGCGGAACCTGCGGAGGGTTCTGTCCGGGTGGTGCCATCTGGATGCAGCACTTTGCTACCCCGCAGATCATCGCTCAGATTGATGCATTCCTCATCGGGGGTGCAAAGTAATGGCAGATGAATGGAAGCCCCAAATCATGGGAATCATCTGCAACTGGTGTTCCTATGCCGGCGCTGACCTTGCAGGCAGCGCCCGCACCCAGTACCCTCCCGATATCAGGATCATCCGTGTCATGTGCACCGGGCGTGTGGACCCCCTCTTTATCCTCAAGGCATTTACTGACGGAGCTGACGGTGTCCTTGTCTCCGGCTGCCACTTCGGGGACTGCCATTACCTCGAAGGAAACTACAAGGGTGCAAAGCGGATGTTCATGGTAAAGAGCCTGCTCAAGAACATAGGTCTTGAGGACAAGAGACTCCGGATGACATTCGTATCTGCATCAGAGGGTGCAAAATGGGCAAAAGTCGTTGAGGACGTTGTTAAGACTGTCACCGATCTTGGCCCCAATCCCCTCAAAGAGCTCGCACCGTAAGGGGGGTCGGATCAATTGACCAAAGTTGCATTGAATCTGATCAGTGGGCGTACCATCCAGCAGGGTGTGGCCATGGAAGGCGGGAAAGAGAAAGACGCCTATACCAAGGCCTGTGGCATCATCGAGATGGACTCTTCCGATCTCAAGAAACTCGGTGCCTGGCGGAACACCAACGTCCGCGTGACCAGTAAACACGGGAGTGTTGTGGTCAAGGCAGTGGAGGCCACCCAGGGCCCCCATCCCGGCCTTGCCTACATTCCCATGGGACCATGGGCAAACTCTGTCACGGACCCCAATACCTACTCCACCGGAATGCCGACATTCAAGGGTGTCCCGATCGAGGTTGAGATAGCGATGAATGAAAAGGTGCTGAGCTCTGTGGAGCTTGTGCAAAAAAAATGCCGCGGTGAGATCTGATGACCAAGACAATACCCGATGTGGTCTGTCCCTTCTGCGGGACGCTGTGCGATGATCTTGAGGTGGAGGTCTCGGATGACGGCAAGACAATCGTTGACGTATACAATGCGTGTGCGATTGGTGCAGAGAAGTTCATGCACGCCCAGTCTAAGGACCGGGTCAAGCGCCCGCGGATGCAGCAGCCGGACGGCAGTTACAAGGAAGTCACCTATGACGAGGCCGTGGAGTATACTGCCCAGATGTTTGCGAAGGCCAGAAAACCGCTGATGTATGGGTGGAGTTCGACCAGCTGCGAGGCGCAGAGTGTCGGGCACGAGATCGCCGAGAAAGCGGGGGCGATTGTGGACAACACCGCGACCGTCTGCCATGGCACCACGCTGATTGCCGTCCAGGACGTCGGCATCCCCAG
>JAKLGZ010000060.1 GCA_022710385.1 Methanoregula sp. | reverse complement strand
GAGAGGATGCGGGAGAGATACAGTATCGGAGATGCAACCCGGAGGGCGAGTTTCTCACTGTGACGGGTTGCATAGACCTTTGGGCCTATCTCTCCGAAGAAAAGGAGAAGGATCACGACGACAAAGGTGGCAATCCCTACGCCTATGTCACCGAATATGGCGATGGTTACTGCTGTTGCGATGGACGCAGCAGCCGTGTTGACGATGTTGTTCCCGATCAGGATGGATATCAGGAACCGGTTAGGGGTCTCTTTCAGGGTTGCTAGGGATTCCGATCCCTTCCTGCCTTCATTCAACAGGGTCCGGACCTTTGCCCTAGTCAGTGAGATCAGGGCGATCTCCGAGCTTGAGAAGAATGCCGAGAGTGCAAGACAGATGACGAAAAGCAGAACCGGCAGAACATACTCGATCATTGAAGCCACGCCGCCAGTGCGGCCTTCGACGCTCTATGGTTCATGGATAAGAAAACTTATACAGTAATCGTATTCCCTTTTTATAAAACCAGCGTTTATCCGAGACTTTCCCTCACAACGGCAGCCTGCCGTGCAAGGAAGAGGATCTTCTCCTCGCTGGAGAGATCATGGTTAAAATTTCGGTCCTCGAACTCGAACGTGATGACCCCCTGATACCCGGCATCGGAAAGCAGATGAAGGATGGTGGTGATATCGGGGTTGTCCTCGACCGGCAGATGCATGGTCCCACCGTTTGCGCCCGACAGGTGGACATTGCCCAGTCGCTCCCCACAAAGATCGATGTAGGTTGCTACCTCCTCCAGTGACACGCCAAGGGCATGGGAGACATCAAGGGTGAACGAGAGCCAGTGCTCCCTGTCAAGAATCTCCCTTACTGATTCAGGGGTGCAGAGGAGGGAGTTGACCTTTTTCTCCATGTTCTCGATCGACACCCGCACACTGGTTCTCCGGGCAGCAGACTCGAGCAGGGACAGGTAGTGGTCAAACCTCCTGAAATCAGCCGCACCTGGAGGTCGCTTTGCCGTCCTCCTCCCTGGATGCACGGTCAGCACTTCGGCACCGATCCGTTCTGCAATCATCAGGGAGGCAAGACAGTATTCCACGGAAGCTTCTGCCACCCGGGGATTGATCGAACAGGGGTTCAGGTCAAGGATGGGTGCGTGCATAGTCAGGGGGTGTAGTGCCGGCCGGCTGGAGAGGCAGCTGATGAGCTCGGGAAGAGGTTGTCCCCGGAGCCAGAAATCGGGAGTCTCGACCCAGAACTCCAGCGTGTCAAGGCCTGCCTCAGCGACGAAATCAAAGATCTCGTCTAGGGTATACTCATGGAAGAACATGCTTGACACGGCAAAGCGTACCATGATCCTATTTCATATTCCGCCGTTGCCATAATATTTGTTGATGGTATACGCCCAGAAGGGACTCCCCGGAGCGCCTGAGGAGCATGGAATCGCTGTCTTCTCGATCTCCGAGATCTCATCGGTCATATCCTCCATCCTCGATGACACCCGTATCCAGGACATCTGGATACGGGGGGAAGTGACCAATTTCAGGCCCCATGTCTCCGGCCACCGGTATTTCTCCCTGAGCGAACGGGGACAGAATTGTGGCGCAATGATCAACTGCGTCATGTGGCGGAGCGATGCAAAACGCATCGGGGGGGAGTTCAGGGATGGCATGGACGTGATCGCTTTCGGATCCATCACCCATTACCCCCCGCAGGGGAAATACCAGTTCATCGCCAGGGAACTGAGGCATGCGGGGGTGGGGGAGAAGCATCTCCTTGTTGAGCGATGGAAAGCCGAACTTGCGGCAGAGGGGCTCTTTTCTGAAGAGAGGAAGCGCCCCCTCCCCCGGTTTCCCATGAGAGTGGGGGTGGTAACATCAGAGACGGGGGCGGTGCTCCAGGATATCAGGAATATCATTGCCCGGCGGTTCCCCCTTGAGATCATCGTTTCACCGACCGCTGTCCAGGGAGAATCAGCCCACCTGGAGATCGCTGCTGCCCTGCGGAGGATAGATGGCCGGGCTGATGTCATCATTGTCGGGAGGGGAGGGGGGAGTTTCGAGGACCTCTTTCCATTCAACCATCCTGACGTAGTCCGGGCACTGTCACGGTGCAGCGTCCCGGTCGTGAGCGCAATCGGCCATGAGGTCGATATCACTCTTGCGGATTTTGCTGCCGATGTCCGGGCACCAACCCCGTCCGCAGCAGCCGAACTCGTCGTGCAGGACCGGGAGGTGCTCCGTGAAGGCCTCACTCTTTACTCGAGAAAGCTGGGGGCCGATCTCATCGGGAAACTGGACCGGGCATCACGGGAGCTGTCCGACCTCCGAACCCGGATTGCCCCGGGAAGGATGCAACGGCGGATAGCAGACCGGCAGCAGGATGCGGCGGTCATGGCCGAGAGGCTTTCAAGGGCGCTCTCCGGGAAGATTGCTATTCAGCGGCTGGTGATAAGCGGGTTTCTGGAGAAGATCGAGAACAGGAATCCGCTGCGGCTGCTTGAGCGGGGATACGCAATTATCGAAAAGGACGGGAGGGCAGTAAAATCAGTGCAGGCGATCAAACCGGGAACTGAGATACAGGCGCGGATGAAGGGGGGGAAGCTCGACCTGCTCGTCAGGAGCGTGACACATGACAAAGACCTATGAAGAACTGGTGAACGAGTTAAAAGAGATCATAAAAACGATTGAGGATAACGAGACCGGTCTTGATGAGAGTATCGCGTTGTATGAACGCGGCGCTGCCATCATCAGGCAGTGCGAAGACCTGCTCGCTTCAGCGGAACTGAAGATCACGATGCTGGGAAGGGACTAACAGGCTGCCGAACCTGATCGTATCCTTCCTGGCCCCCAGTGGCCACCGTCATTTCAACGAGGAGTTCTTCTCCGTTCCGAAGGCAGTCGACCAGGTCGCGAGGCAGGTCTTTTGCAGCCAGGTCCGATCCAATCCCGACCGTCCGCCCGCAGACGTAGGTGCTCTTCCGCCAGACCATGTCCGTCGGGTGGAGCAGGGTCATCCCGGCCGATCCCCATGAGAAGGCGGTGATCGAGATGCCCCGGCAGGTAAGTTTTGTAAAGAGCATGGCATCGTCGATTGAGAGAGCCTTCCTGAATGCGGGGGAGAGATCCGCGGCACCCTTGTCAGCACCGATCGCGATAATGCAGTCCCCCTTGCAGGTGAGGTGCAGGTCTTTGGTGATCATGAAGGTGCCGGCATGCAGCGAGAGGACATTCCGGTGGCCCCGGCACCGTATCGTCTCTGTGTGGGTCGTGCATTCTGTCAGGGTCATACCAGATCGGAGTTGTCCTGATCCCAGTGGAACGCCTTTCATGATAATGCCCATGCTCCTTCCAGGCCAATCCTAATAATGGAGAAGGGAAGACAGGTACACCGGCTCTTGAAGATGCAGATGAGAATATTTTGTCCTGAATGTAAGGACGAGCAGGATCATATTGTTCTGTCGCAGTCCAGGCAGACACGGGTTCGGTGCACGACCTGCGGTACCGTACACCAGCTGGCACGGGAAAAAGAGCAGCCTCCGCTTCACGTAAAGACGATAGTCTCGGAAGAGGGCACCTCCCGCATCTGTGCCATCGAGCTCCTGCCCGAAGAACCATGCCAGATCGGCGACCACCACGTAGCAGTCTGCGGCGAGGAGTATATCGGTGTCGAGGTCACGGCTATCGAACGGGGGCAGCACCGGGTCAGGAAAGCACGGGCAAAGGATATCACTGCCTTGTGGAGCCGGAAGATCGAAGAGGTCCTGGTCAGGGTATCAGTCCATGACGGGCGATCGACCGTCCCGCTCGCCATCCGTGTCAGCGGAGAGGAGCCGTTTGTGGTCGGAGAGGTGTACCGGGTCGGGAACCGACGATTCCGGATCGCCCACATGAAGATGCGCGATGGCGCCGCCCTCCGACACGAGGGCCAGAAGGGGATTGCACGGAAGATAAAACGGGTCTATGGATATCCACTTTAGAGACCACCATAGAAAGATACCGGTTCATCCTTTTTTTCAATGAGGGAACGCTCAAGCTGGTGAGCATTGCTGCACCCGGCAGCATGACTCCAACAACCGTCCGGCTACCTATCACCCATCTAAAGTGTGAGAGATTCTCCACCAACCGTGAACGGTGCATTGCTCGCATCCGTGCATGAGGGATATCTCGTACTAGTCACCCTGATACGGTAATTACTCCCTGGCGGGGTCTTTGGTGGGACAATCAGGTCGAACCAGCCGATACCATCGGATCCTATCGCATGCATGGGTATGGTTGCTATGACTGTTGTGCCACGGAGTGCCTCTATCCTGACCGTACCTGCCAGATCGCTGGTATAGTTCCATCGGATAGTCTGGCTGGATCCAGGACTCCAGTACTCACCCCCGTTGGGGGTAGCCAGGGTGATGGCAGGAGTGACTATGAAGGTCCCGTTACTGGCATCACCGCACGTTGGGTAGCGGTTGCTGGTCACCCTGATCGTAAACTCACTTCCGGGACGGACTTCATAGGGAATCACAAGAGAGTATGAGCCCGATCCATCTGTTCCGATAGGGATACTCCGAAGGGTTCCAATGACGGTGTCCCTTCGAAGTGCCTCAATTTTCACGGTTGGTCCGGGATCACCGGTATAGTTCCATCGGATAGTCTGGGTGGATCCCTGAAGCCATTCCTCATTTCCATTCGGGTGGGAGACGGTGATTGAATTATCCGTGGCGATGAAAACATGCATCAGACTTTCATTAGTGGTGACTGGAAAACCCCCCAGACGGATCTCTCTTTCAGCAACCCTCAACCAGGATCCGAAATATCCCGAAGACAGTGCATCAGGATCCATCGTGTACGTGTCATACCCTGCGGTGGCGGCGATGGGCATCAGGATGTACTTTGCTGCGTAGTAATCAAGGGCAACGGGATCAGTACTAGCAGCGAGGGTATCTGCCCGTGTCGCTACACTGTAGGGGGTAGCGGGACCGGCTCCCGGGTATCCCTGGGGAACGGCATTTATCCAGGTGGCGTCGAGGATGTTGAGGTCCGGGTACCGGGTTTCAACGAGAGCTGTACCCAGACCACCCCGGTCGATGGAGGCATGCGGGTCTCCAAGAGAGACGGACACTACCCCTACATAGTGCTTCAGGCTTGCGGTTACCTCGTATCCGCTGTGGGATTTCAGGACCGGCATATTAATCAGTTTCAGGCGGGTGTTGTTGTAGGATCCGTTCTCCCACACTCCGTTACGAAAGCTGATGTTTGTCCCATATTTCGTCCTGAATTTCGGGTAGCTCACCTTCAGCCCGGTTCTTGGGTGCTCTGCAGCAGAGACAATATAGCCATCCCGTATGTCCCCCTGGTCATACTCCCTGACAGCCGTGTTCCTGATAGTATCCCAGAGGCAGGTAGAGACCTTGTGGGATCCTGAAAATGATTCCACCACCTTCTGGATGGTTTGTCCGGTATCTTCTGCATTTGCTTGCGGCCAGGAGAAGGATCCTCTCCCCTGTCCATTGTCGGCAACGATAATCTCGCCCGTAAATCCATCGGGGTGTGCCAGGATGGATGCAATAACGGCCTGAACGAGATCGGTACTTGTGCCTCCTCGTTCCGGCCACTGACAGTTCACCTTGATGATGACAACATCATCACTGCCAATGAGGCCTTCTGGTGCTGGCATGTCCGAATGGTGGTAGAAGTGCAGGCCATTGGATTCCATGAGCTGTAGCAGCTCCGCTACTCCTCCGTTATTGCCGGTTTTTCCCTGGACGACAAAGATATCTGATGGGGTTGTTGGTACCATGCTTTCAGATCCGAGATCCCCCCCGGTCGGTTCTGCGCCAACACCCCCACTGGTGATGTATACCAGTGTGAGAAAACAGCCAAGGAAAATAAATCCCCCTGCAACCAGAGTAACCCTCCCGGGTGTTACCCATCGACGGATGCCCACGAGTGCAGCGAGAGGAAATGCCAGGTACGTCGCAATCCACAGGTACCCTGTCATCGCGGCTGCCTGCTGGCAGGGATAGACCAGGCGGGAAGGTTTCAATCCTGAACGGAATAGTATCCAGAGGATGCTCATGATGCCGAAAAAAAAGAAACTATGCCTGAACCAGTGGATGATGCGGTGCTTCAGATGCAAGAAAAGCCCTCCAGGATAAATTCTTCTTCTCTCAGTCTCATCTTTCCGCCACATTTCATAGAACTAGTGATCGCGGAACCGGATCAGCCTCATCCCATGACGTTACCCGTGCCTCTGACAAGAGTTCATCTTTACAATGGGAGGAACTTTGGATGAGCCTCATCTGGGAGAGAAGCGTGCAAACTGAAGAAATAGCAACACAATTTTCAGGGGAAACCCTCTAATTGCTCTCCGGTTGAACATAACGCATGAAACCGCCGGAGGCAGCTCCACTGGAGAGAGGGTGCACCGTGCCATTAGACGATACGCCTTTTCAGCACCCTGATAAAGGGGCTACAAGGCTTTTTTTCATAGGTTTCAGATATTTCTGACAATGTGACAGTCAGGATATGTGTTTCCGGATCGCTTCCTCGAGCTGTTCCCGGTGCACCACTCCTTCAAACCGTTCAACAACCCTGTCATCCTTGACGATGAGAATAGTCGGAGTCACCTGGAGATGGTAGGTATCGATATAGGACCTTTCCTGCAAAGGATTGATCACCTCGAATCGTATTCCGAGTGCTTCCTCAACTTCCCTGTTTATTGGATCCTGCTCATCGCAGGCCATGCATCCTTCCTGAAAGAACGATATCACCCTGAGCATACACTGTAAAAAAGGGGGCCGGGCTATAAATAGGCGTGCCCGGACATCAGGCATGGTTCAGACGGACGATCGATATATCGGCGCTCGGGTACCCATAATTCACGGTAACATTCTCACTGGTCTTTCCAGTAATGACAGAGGTGCGGAGGGCATACTGCGGGGTCGAGTTGTCATCCATATTGAGCATGGGGTTGGTTGTAAAGGCGAGGAGTAGCTGGTCTCCCGGCACCGCCGTGGTACTGTTTCCTCCCATCTGGGCGAATTGCTCAGGAGTCATATCCCGCTGGAGCTGGTCGGAATTTTCAAAGACGATCTTTTCGGATCCTCCCTGCTTCATCCCTTCGAGGGCTGAAGATATCTGGCTTAATTCATCGCCAAAGAGAGCAAAACTCGCCTCCCCATAATCATAGCGATAGACCGGGAGGGGGGAGATCATCTCAGTGGAGGTGGAATTGACCGCCATCGTGAGAGGATTGGTATACCAGACCACCTCTCCTTTCTCATAGCTGGTATTGAAAATCCGCGCATTGGTGGTGAGCACCGGCCGCCCCTGCGAGTCGCGGATCGTCAGATCGATGATCGCGGTATCACCAGTTTTTGCAGGATTCATGGTAACGAGCCAGTTCGTTCCGAGAGAGGTGATGATCATAACACCGACGAATAAAATACAGCCCAATACCAGGAACATCTTTGCCCATGATTTGGTACTGTCGCCCTTTTTGCCAACCGGTTTTCCTTTTTTATCCGATTTCATTCATTTTTAATGGAATTCTTTGGGAGATAAACATTCCATTCGGTTCAGGGAAATACACAAATATTAATATAATAATAACATTAACTTAAGGGTAGTCCACCTGTGTCGGGTGGGTGAGGAGGAATGCCAAGAATGTATCGCAGGAGATATCCATTCGGATGGACCTGGAGAGACCTTGATGAGATGATGACTGAAATGGAGAACCGGTTCTGGGGCCCTTCAGGCCGGCTCCTTCCTCCCGGGGGGATCGCTGACCGCATGATGCCCGCACTCCGGGGCGAGTTCCGGGTCGATGTCCGCGACCATGATGACGAGGTCATCGTGGTAGCCGACCTTCCCGGGGTAGAAAAGGCCGATCTCTCAGTCTCGCTCGTCAATCCAGGAACACTTGAGATCCGGTCAGAGCGGAAGGCCGAGACGGAGGAGAAAGAGGAAGGATACTTTATGAAGGAGCGGATGAGCGGGGCTATGAGCCGTATCGTCGCCCTCCCGCATGACGTCACCGATGCCGATGCATCGGCCACGTTCAAGAACGGCGTTCTCGAGATCAGGCTGAAGAAGAGCACGACAGAACGCGGTTCTCCCATAAAAGTTGAGTAATCCCTCCTGCATCTCCCTTTTTTCCGATTATTTGAAGTGATATGAACCGGAACCTACATGCAATGGACAAGAAAAAGGTCAGGGACTACATGACCTACGATGTGATCACCATCGATGTGCACGCCACCACGCGCGAGGTCATGGAGAAGATCCAGAAGACAGGGCATGATGGGTTTCCTGTCATCAACGACAGCGAGGTGGTGGGATACATCTCTGCCCGGGATTTGCTCTTCGTCCCGCCTGCCACGCCGGTTGAGAAGGTAATGTCCCAGCACCTGATCGTTGCCGATCCTGACATGAGCGTGAACGATGCAGCCCGGGTCATCT
>JAKLGZ010000006.1 GCA_022710385.1 Methanoregula sp. | reverse complement strand
GGTCGGGGACGACCGCGAGGGTGGTCGGGCAGGCCCTCTCGCGGAATATCCTCCCGCTGATCATCCCCTGCCACCGGGTGGTAGCGCGGGACGGAATCGGGGGATTTACCCCTGATCCCGCGATAAAAGTGGATCTTCTGGCGATGGAAGAGAGGAGCAAACGGCAAAGTAGGAGAAGGACTGAGGACTGATGATGATGAAAGGGCCTGGATCAGGCACCATGAGATCTGGTGCCCGCAACAGGATTGCAGGGAAGGGATCCGGAGAAGAGAAGTGCTCCGGGCTGCACGGGAAGGCCATGGCGTGAAACCGCAGGGAGAAAAAAAGAGGCGTGGTGTGAGGTCAGCAATCGTCCTTGTCGGAGGGGAAGCCAGGCGGGTGAACGGCATGGAGAAGTATTTCTTCAGGTATCTCGGAAAGACCTTCATCGAACGGCTGATCGATGCCCTCCGGCCTGCAGTGGACGAGATCATCCTTGTGGCAAAGGACGATGAGCACTGTGAACGGTTCGCCCATATCTACGAAGCCCGGTGTGTCCACGACATCAGGAAAGGCATGGGGCCGATAGGAGGGCTCCATGCCGGGGTTGCGGCATGCAAGGGCGATCCCATCTTCGTCTGCGCCTGCGATATGCCCTGCATCGACACCATGGTCGTCTCAGCCCTCTTTGATGCATTAGGGGACTACGATGCCGCGATCCCGTCCTGGGACACGGAGATGCTCGAACCGCTCCATGCCGTGTACCGGAAAGATCCCCTTCAACACTATCTTGAAGATCCCCCTTCCCTCTCGCTCCGTTCCCTGGTAAAGCACCTCAATGTCACCTTTGTCCCGGTGGGCCGGATCCAGGCCATCGATCCGGACCTTTCCACGTTCACCAACATCAACAAACTCGAGGATCTGGAGTATCTCGGCCGCGAAGATTCCGATTGACCGGTTCCATGCCCGGCTGATATCATATCCTGAAGAGAAGCCAGTGGGGATTCTGCCGTGAAAAGAAGGGAGGAGAGGCAGAGTTCAGAACGTACAGGCCATCTTTTTCAGGGGCGATCCCGCAGGATTGCCTTCTTTTGGCACCCTGATCTGGACCTGTGCGGAGAGTTCATTCCCGGAAAATTCGATCAAATACTTTCCCTGGGACCGGATGGTGAGATCTTTTCCGGTATCGGTACTGTATCCCCGTCCAAATCCTTCCTTTGCGACGATCTGCCCTGAAGCAGGCTCGCGGACGGTCACCTCAAACCATGCAGCGGGGCTGATGGTGGTGACGGTCTCTGTCTTCTCTCCCCGGTCAGTGTATTTACTGTCATACCAGATCGTCCGGGTGGTCATATTCGGTGAGAAACAGATCTCGATCACGAGGGGAGGCTTCTGGAGGTCGTATGTGAAGGCGGTCCGGTTGTTCTTCAGTGCGAGGGTGCTATAGTAAATACCCATGTATTCTACCGGGGAGGGAGTAATGTCGGGGAGGCGGGTGCCTGACATGGTCGATGCCGGGATGGCCTCTGTCGGGTATGGTGTGGCAGGGACCAGATACCCGGCTTCACCGGGAGCCGGGGTCGGTGTGGTGGTCGTTGTGCTCCCTCCGTCTGGCCCGGCAGCAGTCGGGGTCGCCTTTGCTCCGCTGATACCCCCTTTTGAAGCGGCAGTGCCCCCTTGAGCTGCTGAACCGGTATTCTTCTCAGGGGGGGAGATGCATCCGGAAAGGCATACCATGGCCACAATGACGAGTATGCAGATAATGCCTGTCCTCATTCCCGTCATAAGGGGAGGGTTCTGCTCGAGCCCATATATTGATTATTCCGGATAATGTTAATGGAGAGGATGCATTCAGACAGGCCAGAATGCCGCCAATCCGCAGATAAAAGAGAGGGCGTCTCAGTCCGTGATGAACACAGCCGCCGCAAGGACGGTGGTCCAGAGCCCTGATTTGTCACCCTGGGCAGACTGGCAGATATTCGTGGTCTTGATGATCTTGCCGCTTGCCTTGTAGATCTGTTCCCGTTCCTGCCAAGCCTGGTTGATATCAAACTCGATCCCGAGGGTAGTTGCAAGCATGGTGGCTGCAAGGTCCTCTGCATAGTCCCCGGTCTTCTCCGCCGTTTCGCCGTATGCGTGGTGCTCTGAAAGGTACCCGTACTCCTGCGAGTCCTTCGGGAGGGCGAGCCCAATCGCCGCAGAGATCAGGCGGTTCGGTTCGTTGGTCTCGTTCTTGGCCATGACACAGTAGGTGATGCTGCCCGGCTCAAGGCACCGTGCCCCTTCCTCAACCGTCACCAGTCTGCAGAAGGGAGGGAAGATGCTCGATACATAGACAAGGTTGTACTTCTCGATCCCCGCCCTCCGCAGTGCGAGCTCGAACGATGCGAGACGATCTTTATGTACACCAACACCCTTGGTGAAAAATATCTTGGAGGGTACGGCCATGATCATAACTGAGGATTAGGCAAACTTAAAATTTATTATTCAGAAAACGAACACTTAAAAAGCGTTCATTCCGATATCGAAATGGTTTAACCCTGTTAAATAAAGAAAAAACAGCCAATTATTCTTAGATTCTGAAAAGAAGAGATTATAAAAATAATTGAGGGAGTGCTGCGGCACGCGGATTTGATCGCATTTTCCTCTCCAGGACCGGTGTTTTCTCCGTTCCGCTACCTATTAAATGTAATCCTGCGCATTACGTATGGAACGATGAAGGCGGTTCTGGGTCTAGAGGATGGCACATTTGTGCTTGGGCAGGGTTTTGGAACGGAAGGGGAATGTGCGGGTGAACTGGTCTTCTCCACCCAGATGTCGGGATACATGGAGGCTCTGACTGACCCGAGCTATCACGGGCAGATCCTGATGTTCACCTTTCCCACCATTGGCAATTACGGGGTTGACAAGAGGAACTTCCAGCACCCGAAGGTGTGGGCGATGGGATGTGTGACCCGGGAGATCTGCGATGCACCCGAGGCATATCCCCGCATTGCCGATTATTTTGCTGACCGGGGGCTCCTCGGCATCCAGGGAGTCGATACCCGGATGCTCACCATCAAGACGAGGGAGAAGGGAACCCTGCGGGCGGCCCTTGTTGTCGGGGATGACAACGGGGAGTATGCGGTCAGCTGCGCACGAGACGTCCCCCCGATCTCGGAACGAGCGCTCATCCCTGCCGTCTCCTGCCGGGAGCCATACCATATCCCGGGGCCAGGCAAGCGTATCGCGGTGCTCGACCTTGGCATCAAGAAGAACATGGTCCTCTCTCTCCTGGCACGGAAAGCGGACCTCCATATCTTTCCCCACGATACCCCTTCAGACCAGGTCATGGCATGCCGCCCCGATGCCCTCTTCATCAGCAATGGCCCCGGGGACCCGGTCCATGCCACGGGAGCGATCCGCTGCATCAGCGATCTTGCCGGCACGCTCCCGATCTTCGGGATCTGCATGGGGATCCAGGTATGCGGGCTTGCCCTCGGGGGGAGCACCTACAAGATGAAGTTCGGACACCGCGGGAGCAACCAGCCGGTGCGATACAAGGACGGGAGTATCTATATCACGACCCAGAACCATGGATTTGCCGTCGATGCCGATTCCCTCCCCGAAGGATGCCGGGTGCTGTACTCGAACGTGAACGATGGCTCTCTCGAAGGTTTCGAGAACGGGTATCTCGATATCACCTGTGTGCAGTTTCATCCGGAAGCCCATGGCGGACCGAGGGACACCGAGATCCCCTTCTTTGATACGATGTTCCGGAGGCTCGAATAATGCCGAAGAAGCCGGAGATCAAAAAAGTCCTCCTGATCGGATCCGGGCCGATCCAGATCGGGCAGGCGGCTGAGTTCGATTTCTCGGGCACGCAGGCATGCCGGGCACTCCGCGAGGAAGGGGTGAAGGTGGTCCTTGTCAACTCGAACCCGGCAACCATCCAGACCGATCCCGAGACGGCCGATGTGATCTATGTCGAGCCGATCAGGGCAGAGATCATCGAGAAGATCATTGAGAAGGAGCGGCCGGATGGGATCCTTTCCGGGATGGGGGGCCAGACCGGGCTGAACATGACAGCCGAGCTTGCCGAGCGGGGGGCGCTTGCAAACGTGCAGGTGCTCGGCACCCCTCTCGAGGCGATCTACCAGGGGGAGGACCGGGAGAAGTTCAGGTCCCTGATGGAGGAGATCGGCGAGCCGGTGCCAAAGAGCATGATTTTAAACTCGCTCTCCCAGGTGGACGAGGCACTCGCCATTGTAGGGCTCCCTGCCATCATCCGGCCTGCCTACACCCTCGGGGGGTCAGGGGGGGGAATAGCCCATACCCGGGACGAGCTGATCCGGATCATCGAGATAGGGCTGACCCGCTCCCGCATACACCAGGTGCTCGTAGAGGAGAGCGTGGTCGGGTGGAAGGAGATCGAGTTCGAGGTGATGAGGGATGCTGCTGATACCTGCATCATCGTCTGCGGAATGGAGAATGTGGATGCCATGGGGATCCACACGGGTGAGAGTGTCGTGGTCGCCCCGATCCTGACGCTCCGTGACGATGAGTTCCAGCTCCTCAGGAGCGCCTCGATCAAGATCATCCGGGCGCTGGACGTCCAGGGAGGGTGCAACATCCAGTTCGCGTACAAGGACGGAGATTACCGGGTGATCGAGGTGAACCCACGGGTCTCCCGGTCGAGTGCGCTGGCCTCCAAGGCGACCGGATACCCGATCGCCAGGGTCGCGGCAAAGATCGCGATCGGGCTCCACCTGGATGAGATCACGAACTCGGTGACCGGCTGCACCCCGGCATCTTTCGAGCCGGCCATCGATTATATCGTCGTCAAGGTCCCCCGCTGGCCGTTCGACAAGTTCAAGAACGCCGACCGCACCCTCACCACCGCGATGAAGAGTACGGGCGAGGTGATGGCGATTGGGAGGTGCGTGGAGGAGGCGTTCAAAAAGGCGCTCCGGTCGCTCGATACCGATGTGTATAAGCACACGAACGCAAACGAGATCCGGATGATCCTTTCCCGGCCGACCGATGAGCGGTTCCCTACGCTCTTCGATGCCTTCAAGGCCGGGTTCCCGCTCGCCGAAATACAGGACCTGACGGACATCGCCCCCTTCTTCCTCGAAAAGATTAAGAATATTGTCGATCTCGAGCAGCGGCTCTCCGATTCGGCAACAAAGGGCGATATCATCCTGGCACGGAAGTACGGCTTCACCGAGCCGGAGCTTACCGCACTGACAGGGATCAGTCCCGCTGATATCCGTGAGATTGCCGGGGACCCGGCCTACAAGATGGTCGATACCTGCGCCGCAGAGTTCCCGGCGACGACCCCTTACTTCTACTCCACCCTTGACAAAGAGTGTGAGATCCCGCCAAACGACCGGAACAAGGTGCTGATCCTCGGGTCAGGCCCGATCCGGATCGGGCAGGGGATCGAGTTCGACTACTGCACAGTCCATGCGGTCAAAGCGCTCCGGGAGGAACAGGTCGAGGTGCACATCGTCAACAACAACCCCGAGACGGTCTCGACCGACTTCGACACCTCGGACCGGCTCTTCTTCGAGCCGATGGCGCTCGAGGACATCCTGAACATCCTTGAAAAAGACCATTACTCAGGCGTAATGGTCCAGTTCGGCGGCCAGAATGCCGTGAATCTCGCCGTACCCATCCACGAGGAGCTGATCCGGCGGGGCATGGACACCCGCATCCTTGGGACGACCCCGGACTCGATGGATATTGCAGAAGACCGGGACCGGTTCTCAGAGCTGCTCCGCGATCTCGATATCCCGAGCCCCCCCAACAGCTCCGCCTATTCACTCGGGGAGGCTCGTGAGAAGGCTGCCGCTATCGGGTACCCGGTCCTTGTCCGCCCCTCCTACGTCCTCGGCGGGAGAGCGATGGAGATCGTCCACGACGAGATCGAGCTCGAGTCCTACATGAAGGAGGCGGTCAGGGTGAGCCGGAACCACCCGGTGCTGATCGACTCGTTCCTCCAGAACGCGATCGAGCTCGACATTGACGCGGTCTGCGATGGCGACGAGGTCCTGATCGGTGGGATCATGGAGCACATCGAAGAAGCGGGGGTCCATTCCGGGGACTCGGCGTGCGTGATCCCCACGCAGTCGCTCTCCCCGGCCGTGCTCGAAAAGGTGAGGGATTACACGACCCGGATCGCGCTCGGGATCGGGGTGGTAGGGCTCGTCAACCTCCAGATGGCGGTCAAGGGAGAGACAGTCTACATCCTCGAGGCAAACCCACGGGCGAGCCGGACGGTGCCATTCGTCTCGAAGGCCACCGGGATCCCGCTTGCAAAGATCGCAGCGAAGGTGATGATAGGCAAGAAGCTGAAGGACCTCGGGATGGGGGAGCCCCATATCTGCCATACCGCAGTCAAGGAGGTGCTCCTGCCGTTCAACAAGCTCCCGGGTGTCGACACGGTGCTTGGGCCTGAGATGAAGAGCACCGGTGAGGTGATGGGGATCGACTACGACTTTGGCCGTGCCTATTACAAGGCCTGCATCTCGGCCGACAATGAACTCCCGGTCCGGGGGAACATCTTCATATCGGTCATCTCCGAGCAGAAGGACGAGGTTATCCCGATCGCCCGGAAGCTCCGCGAACTTGGTCTGGCCCTCTATGGGACATCGGGGACGGTGGACTACCTCTCGGATGCCGGGATCGATGCCCACCTGATCCGGAAGGTCCAGGAAGGTTCGCCGAACGTGATCGACCTTCTCCGGAAAGGGGAGATCCGGCTGATCATCAACACACCCTCTGACAAGCAGTCCCGGCAGGACCATTACCAGATCATGCGGGCCGCTGTCGATTACGGGGTCCCCTACATCACGACGGTCCAGGCCGCCAGGGCCGCAGCATATGCAATAGAGGCGATCAAGAAAGAACAGATCACGATCGAGCCGTTGGCCCATTATCACCAGTAATCAACGGAACCCGATTCACTTTTCAATTCTGCTTTTTACGAAAGTAGTACCGAAGTATCGTCCTGCAGGCATGTTTCTCAATGGTGAATCAGGTATTTTTTCCATCACCAATGCCTCCGGCACTTCATCCATTACTCTCGACCGAACGGTAGTCAAAGGAGCTCCTGTGAAAATTCCTCCAGTATTATTTCTCATCTATGCATCTGTCTAAAAGGTGAACCAGGTGATTTTTTACGTATCTTACATGAAAATTCTGGAGAGGTAGGAGGTATTGTAATTGCGATCTCCGAAAAAATGAGACCTTATACTTCTCCTGAATAGGTGATCCTGATCTCTGCACAGTCCCGGAGGAAGTCGATGCTCAGGATCTCGAAATCCTGGACGGGAAGGCTGGTCCGTTCGCGGAGATCAGCGAGCATCTCGTCCTTCTTCTCCCGCTTGATCAGGTCGATCTTCTCATACCGCACGGTCATCTGGAACTGTGAACGGTTGAATCCCCATTCCTTGTCAAGGACCCAGAGGGTTCCGATAACGAGAAGATCCACTACCAGTTGCAGGGCATAGGAGGACAATCCCCAGAGTACAGCGTTCAGGATCGGCAGGGCTGCCATCACGAACAGGTAGGTCATCTCCCGGATCGGGACGGTCTCGGTCCGGTACCGGAGGATCGAGAACAAGGCAAACAGGCCAAACCCCGCCGCAATTGACAATTCGATGCTCGTGAACAACCCCATGATGAAATAGATCACGGTATTGAAGGCAAGGAACGTAAAGGCAAAATTGTTGCACCGCCCTCTCGGGTAGTAGATCAGCCTGATGATAACGAACGCCGACAGGAAGTTGATGATAAATCCGGCAAGGAACAACCCGATCGACAAGCTCAGCATGCGGCCGTACCTCCGCCGGATAATTTTGAGAGGAAGAGCAGGTTCTCCTTGAACCGGTTATGCTTCAGCCAGGAATACAGGAGCGATACTCCGATACAGTACTTGGAAAACGCCCTCTTCCTGATGCTCATCCCATGAAGCGCCAGGAGTGCCGGGGAGTTCTTCACTCCCTTTTCGTACTTGATCTCCCCGATCACGAGGTCAGGGTACGAGATCACCTTCTCCCCGTCTCCAAACATTATTCCGGTATCCAGGGTGATTCGTTCGGGGTTTTTTTTGGAGACGAGGGTACACCTGTTATACACTGTCCAGAGAACGGGATGAAATGCCCGGCAATCGTATGGAAATGCTGCCCTGAGGAACGCCACCTGGTCGGGTGAGAATCCGGAAGTAGACCAGGATGTCCTGATACGGCTCTTTTCGGTGGATCCCTTGTTGGTCTTCTTTTTTACTTCGAGGTAGGTCTCATCCGACGTATCGTAATGCCGGAGCCTCAGCTTGAACCGGTTGCCTTTCCTGTTATGATGCTCCAGGTAGGTAAGAAACGAGGGCGTATCATAGTACATAGTCTCATATCTCCCGATCTTGATACCCTGTATCTCGAGTATCCTGTAGGAGCCAGCCAGTGTCCGCACGAGTTCCCTGCACTGCCCAAGAGTCATCAGGTGCTTGCTCTCCACCCGGGTCAGGAGCTGGGCTTTTGTTTCTTCCAGCTCGGAGAGGGAGATACTCTCACATTCGCTGATCACCGAGCAGAGCGCAGGTTTTTCACCTGGATTATACGGCATGACCGTCTCCCGCTGTCCTATCGCCATAATCATCCGAACCCTTGATACAACGACCGGAGCAGGGCGCTGCCCTCTTCAATCAGTACCGATGACGCTGATATCATCCGGGGAAACAAGGTATTGACTGGGTGATTTGTCCGGAACGAGCTGGCGGGCTGTGATAAGCCAATGTCACTACTGGTGAGTGGTGCTGATACGGTAGTGGTCTTCCCTCCAGTCACCATCACGCTGGTGTGGAAGTCCTGGTACCCTGTTTTGGAGATCTTCAGCTCGTGGGATCCGTCAGAAACACCAGTCAGGGTAAGAGGGGAGAGTCCCCTGTAGGTACCGTCAAGGGAGACCGTGGCCCCTCCCGGGGTGGTGGTCACCGAAAGGGTCCCGGTCTCCGTGCCGGGTGGTGCCTTTGTCGGGGCAGTAGTTGGAGTTGTCAAGGAAGTGGAGGTCGACCCGGTCTGATCCTTCAGTGACGCGACCACACTTGCCATCTGACCGGCCGTGACCGATACCCCGGTTGAATAGTCCTGGTATCCGGGGCTGGTGACGGTGATCTGGTGTGTCCCACTCAAGACCCCGGTGATGATGACCGGGGTCACCCCTTTATACGCACCGTCAAGGGAGACACTTGCCCCCCTCGGGGAAGAAGTCACAGAGAGGGTCCCCGTCCCTGAAGGTGCAAGGGTGGGGACCCCGGGGGTACCCGGTTTTCCCCGTGGATTCGTACCTGGATTCATGCTGGGATTCGTGCCTGAACCTGGATTGGTACCTGGATTCTGGTTGTAGGATGCCCCGGCGTTCGTCACGATACCTGCTATAGTAAAGCTGGTCATTTCCGTACCGGGGGTATAGATTCCCCCGGAGTAGAGGCCGTCAGTCACCGAACCGGTTGATTTGCCTCCGGTATACACAACGTAGGTCCCGCCCTTCTCCAGGTCGGGTGAACAGAGTACGATTGACTGGTAAGTCTTCGTCGGCATGAAGGTGAGGATGTCCTTGCCATCGTCGAATTCGATATGCACCAACGTGCCTGCCGGCTGGGCTGATGCAAATGTCAGCATTACCGCATACTGGGTCGATGAGGTGCCAGGGGCCTGTGCCATACCTGAACTGCCTGCTGCGAGGAGATACCCCCCTGTCATCCTGAAGATGCCCAGGTAATCCAGTGCACCATTGCCGTTGTTTGTCGGACCGTTGACGATCACGGTGCCACCGGTCATCTCGATCGGCCCATTGACATCAATCCCGTCTCCATTGGCATCGATCACGATATACCCGCCGTTGATATGCAGGTAATTGGCACCGGTAGCAGTGAAGGCATTCTGGTCAGGCCGACCAGGTACCACAGAGGCGTCATCGCTGCTGATGATGTTTATCCCGTCATCGCTGGCAACGATATGCATCGTTCCGGCATTCAGGGTGATGACGGCACTTTCCATACCCTCGTAGGATTTCGTAATGCGCAGGTCCCCCCCGTTAATCTCCAGGGTGGAATCTGAATGTATGCCGTCATCCCCTGAGGAGGCCGTGATAGTGCCACCGTTAATAGTCATACTGTCATTCGAGTGGATCGAATCATCGGATGAGTCGAGGGTGATCGTGCCGCCTGATACCGTGAGGGCACCCCCGGCTTTCAGCCCCTTGGCGCTCCCGGTATCACTTTCTGTTTCGGATGGTTCCATGCCCCGTGGACCCCACGTATCTGAGGTACTCCCCATGCCGCTGCCTCCCCCTGAGGTGACCGTGATTTCACCGGCACTGATACTCAGGCTGGTTTCCGCCTGGATACCATCTTCTCCAGCGGTAACAGCGATCGTTCCACCCTCGATGGAGATAATGCCTTTTTCGGCATCTTCATCATTGTTGGACTGGATTCCGTCCCCGCCTGCTTTCACGGTGATGGTCCCGTCCCTGACGGTGACAGAGTCTCTTCCCTTGATACCATCATTCACCGCAATCACGGTAATCTGTCCTCCGTTAATCCTGAGGTCGTCCTTGACCGAAATACCGTGATTATAGCTTGCAGAGACGGTGAGTGAACCATCGCCGTTGATCGTGAGATCGTCATTAGTGAATAGTGCTGCATCGGGTTCATCCGATTCTGCATCTTCAGCGATAAACGAATCTCCATCAGTGACATAATTTTTCGTTCCTTCTGCAAGGGTGATCACCGTTTTCTCTGCGTTGACGACATAGATCGGAGCACTCGCAGAACAGGCAATGGTTGCTCCGTTCAGGACAAGCTTTACCGTTTCCTCGTCCTTTGCATCTACCCGTATCTGGCCATCCTTCAAAGTGCCGCTGATGGTGTAGGTGCCACCGGATGTGATGGTGAGGGTGGTGCCATCAACCGTCGCCCCGCTTCCCTCAACAGTGATCGAACTGCCTTTCAGAGTAACAGAAGTAACTCCGGAATCAGTTCCAGCTGTCTCCGCATTCACCCAGCCGGTAAAGGTGACGGCTATGATGAATGCCAGGATCAATGCAGTCATGCTTTTCATTGTCGTTAGTCTCCCTTAGCTCACTCCATTCCTCATTTTCAGCCCGGTTCGGGGGTGCCAGTTTTCCGGCGGACTCCCCCTTCCTTGAACGATCGGAATGGTGCCGATTGTCAAATTTACTGTAGATAATGTATAGTACACATTACATTATGTAAATACTTTTTTCTATGTTCGTCCTCAATGGGGACAAACGGATCCTCCTGAGAACCCTTGTTGTCACCCGCTGGCTCCAGGAGGCGGGAACAAAAAACGGGATCTGCCAAGAGAACAAGAAGGAGGACAGGACCTCCTCCATTCCTCCGACCTCGTTGATTCCAGACTGCTCCCTTCTTTTTCCGGGCGTGGGTTCTGGTAGTATTATTATCCACGACGTCGAACCGATCAGGTACATTTGGCTTGCAGCACGGAGCGATACCATGGGAAAAGGAACTGTTGTGATGGCGTATTCGGGAGGCCTTGACACCTCCATATGCATCCCGCTCCTCAAAGAGCGGTATGACTACGACCGGGTAGTGACCGTGGCCGTCAATGTCGGCCAGGGAGACGAAGAGATCGCCGTCGCGACAAAGAAGGGGGAAAAGTTCGCCGATGCCCACTATACGATCGACTCACGGGATAGGTTCGTCACCGAGTATCTCTTCCCGGCTATCCGGGCGAACGGGTCCTACGAGGGATACCCGATGGGTACTGCACTCGCGAGGCCCCTGATCGCCGAGGAAGTGGTCCGGGTCGCCCTCCGGGAGAAGGCAAGGACTGTAGCCCACGGATGCACCGGCAAGGGGAACGACCAGCTCAGGTTCGACTTCATCTTCCGGATAGCCGGCCTTGAGGTAGTCGCCCCGATCCGTGAGCTGAACCTCACCCGCGAATGGGAGATCGAGTACGCAAAGGAGCACAAGATCCCGGTCCCGGTCATCAAGGAGAAGCCTTGGAGTATCGACGAGAACCTCTGGAGCAGGAGCATCGAAGGAGGGCGGCTGGAGGACCCGGCGTACCACCCGCCTGATGAGATCTTCGGGTGGACCGTCCCGGTCGAGAAGGCCCCGGACAAGCCCGAGCAGATCACCCTTGAGTTCCTGAAGGGGATCCCTATCAAGATGAACGGCGAAGCCATGAGTGGGCGCGACCTGATCACAAAACTGAACATCGTTGCCGGAAAGCATGGGATCGGCCGCTCCGATATGATCGAGGACCGGATCCTCGGGCTGAAGGCACGGGAGAACTACGAGCACCCGGCTGCCACCGTCATCCTCGCCGCCCATGCCGACCTCGAGCAGCTCACCCTCACGCGGCAGGAGCTGGCGTTCAAGCGGATCGTTGATGACAAGTGGTCCGAGCTCGCCTACATGGGCCTCGTCCACGAGCCGCTCTTCCATGACCTGAACGCGTTCATCACCGAATCGCAGCAGAAGGTGAACGGGAAGGTGGACCTCCAGCTCTACAAGGGGTGCTGCCGGGTGCTCGGCCGGTCATCCCCCGAGGGGATCTACTCCGATGATCTGGTCTCATTTGACAGCACCACGTTCGACCAGTGCCACGCGACCGGGGTCTCGGCTTATTACGGGATTCAGGCCCGGCTGGTCGAGGAACGGAAGAAAAAATAAAGGGTAAAAGAGCTCCGCTCATCACCCTTTTCGATAGAAGACGCTCATGTATTTTCATACTGCACACTCAACCGCCAGGTGGTTTCTCCTCCAAAAAGACCACCTCTCCTTCCTAAAGATTTACCTCAACTCACGCTACAGGTACATTCAGGAGGTCCTTCCAAGGACACCTCCCCACCGATGAAGATCCTCTGGAAGTACCTGAAACCGCAGAAGTGGCTGATCCTTGTTGCCCTGATCCTGGCAGCGATCAGCCAGTTGCTGAACCTGATCGACCCGGTCATCTTCGGGAAGATCATCGATGATTACGCACTGAATCCCGCGAATCTGCCGGAGGCTGAACTGGTATCCTCGGTCCTCTTCTGGCTCGGGATAGCCATTGCGATCGCCCTGCTTGCCAGGCTCGCACGGGCGTTCCAGGACTATCTCGTGCGGCTGGTCGTCCAGAAGTTCGGCATGCAGATATTCAACGACGGCCTGAAGCAGACGCTCCGGCTCTCCTACAGTGAATTCGAGGAGACACGGAGCGGGGAGACCCTGTCGGTGCTGCAGAAGGTGCGGACGGATACCCAGATCTTCATGAATACTGCCATCAATGTCCTCTTCTCCTCCCTCATCGGGATGGGATTCCTGATCGGGTATGCGGTGACAAAGAGCTGGCTGCTGATACCGGTGTTCCTCATCGGCATTGTCGTGCTGGGATCGCTCACCGGGCTTCTCTCCAAGAAGATCAAGACTACGCAGCGCGAGATCAACCGGGAGACAAACAAGATGTCCGGGGTGATCACCGAGTCCCTGCGGAATATCGAACTCGTGAAAAGTCTCGGGCTGACCTTTCCGGAGATCCGGAGGCTGCGGGAGCATAACCTGAAGATCTTCACCCTCGAGATGACGAAGGTGAAAAAGGTCCGGACGCTCACCTTCCTGCAGGGGACGACGCTCTCCATCCTGAAGAGTTCGATCCTCTTCATCCTGCTCTGGCTGATATTCCGGAATGTCCTCACCACCGGCGAGCTGATCTCGATGCAGTTCATCTCCACGACCATCTTCGGTCCCCTCCAGGAGCTGGGCAGCTTCATTCTGAGCTACCGGGAGGTCGAAGCGTCCGTGAACACGTTCGATCAGCTGATGCACAAACCGATCGAGCAGAACCCTGAGAACCCGATCATCGTTGAAGACCTGGAATCCATCCGTTTTGCGGACGTGGTGTTCCGGCACAGGACCGCCTCGTGCAACGCAGTTGACGGGATTTCATTTGAAGTGAAGAGGGGAGAGACGATCGCATTTGTCGGTCCCTCCGGTTCGGGCAAATCGACGCTCGTGAAGCTCCTGGTCGGGTTGTACCGGCCTGTCAGCGGTGAGATCTATTTCAACGGCCACCCCTCATCCCAGATCAGGTATAACCCGCTGCGCCGCCAGATCGGGTTCGTTGCGCAAGAGGCGCAGCTATTTGCCGGAACCATCAGGGAGAACCTCCTGTTCGTCAATTCTGATGCAACGGAACAGCAGATCCGGGATGCCCTCCACAAGGCTGCGTGTGATGATCTTGTCGCCCGTTCCTCGAAGGGGATTGATACGATCATCGGGGAGGGCGGCATGAAACTCTCCGGCGGCGAGAAGCAGCGGATCTCAATTGCCCGGGCGATCCTGCGACGTCCCCGGCTGCTGATCTTTGACGAGGCAACCTCATCCCTTGATTCACTGACAGAGCAGGATATCACGAATACCATCCGTGATATCTCGCTCTCCCGTGAGCAGATCTCCATCCTGATCGCCCACCGCCTGTCCACGATCATGCATGCCGACGTGGTCTACGTACTTGAGAAGGGGAAGATCGTGGAGACGGGTTCGCACGACGCACTTCTTGCCCAGAAGGGGCTGTATTACGCGATGTGGCGCCAGCAGATCGGGGAACGGAGGAAGGGAGTGAACAGAACGTAACACTCTCCCGTAATCCTGCTCTCCTGTCAACCAACAGGATCCCAATGATGCTCTGCCTTCCGGATGGGGGTCATCAGGCATTCATGAAAATTTTGATAGTGTCGCATAGGGTGCTATGCAGCCCGGTAGTAGTATGACCGGGCCAAAGGTGTTGCATCAGGAAAGGGCCCC
Source organism: Methanoregula sp. (assembly GCA_022710385.1). Classification (GTDB taxonomy): domain Archaea; phylum Halobacteriota; class Methanomicrobia; order Methanomicrobiales; family Methanospirillaceae; genus UBA9949. The sequence continues at coordinate 27,081 of JAKLGZ010000006.1, read as the reverse complement.
GATGGGTACCGCCTCATGAATTATTCCACTTCCGAATAGCGACCAAAACAAGGTCCCCTCTGAAAGGATGGATACACCAGACAGAGGCAGAGATGCAAAAAAATTATTTGTGAATCTTGTTCAGCAGGTTGCTCACCATCTCGGGAGCACGGTCCTTCAGGCCAAAGGCCAGGATAACGGCGATACCGACTCCGATGCCGATGCCCACTCCCCATGCTATCGGAGTGACGAAGGTGTAGATGATCGTCAGATCGATCAGCAGCTGGGAGAGGGCGAGGATGACAATGACGAAGTAGAAGAATATCCGCAGAGCCACGAGGATGACGCCGAGGAACTCGATATCCTGTGTCTTGCCCCATGCCTGGATGAGATCCAGCAGGTAATCGATCAGAATGAATCCGGCAATCAGGATGATCAGGAACATCGCAATGTGGGGGAGGTACAAGATGAAATCCTCGAACAGGTCGCTGATGAATCCGATCTTCAGGACACTTGCGGCCGCAGCGATTGCAATGAGGTAGATGAACCACCTGACAATGAGATCGAAGAGATGCACGATGTTCGTGCCGGATTGTTCTATCGCTTTTCCAATGGAAGTCTTCCGGAGGGCATCATCGACACCTGCTTTATCGAGTATCTTTGAGATAATTCCGCCAAGGAACCTCCCGATAATCCATCCGATGATCAGGATGATGATCGCAGCAATGAGGTAAGGAATGTAGGCGATCATCGGAACGATCAGGTCTCTCATCGAACCAGTGACGGCTTCAACAATTTCTGATAGAATGGTCATGATAACCAAAACTCCTTTTTGGGGGAAGCATGCTTATATTTATGGTTAAGGGAAGGGGAAGCTATAAATATCGGTAATATAATAGAACCATTTTTATTCAATTCGTAAGAGAGACCATCTTTTTACAGGGGTATCAGGGTGATGAGAGGGAGTTTTCGATCCGGTGCATCACACTCCGCAGAAGAACAAATAACAATTTTTTTCATGGCCGGTTCCGATGATTTCAGAAGATGCCGCCTGATCGCGAACTGGCAGATCAGATCCAGAAGGTCCTCAGGCACAAGCCCAAGGGGATGACCATCACTGAGCTAGCCCGGGCACTGGATACAAACAGGGAGGCTGTTGCACGGCAGCTGGATATCCTTGAAGTTTCCGGCAAGGTTGAACTCAGGTATATCGGCAATGCCAAGGTCTACTACGCTGCCCAGCGTGTTCCTCTCGCTTCTTTCCTCTGCTTCACAAAGAACCTTATCATCGTCCTGGACAACCGCCAGAGAATCATTCAGGTCAATGACCAGTGCGCAAAATTTCTTAACCTTCCCAAAGAGGAGATCGTTGGAAAAACCATCCAGGAGGCAAAAGTCCCTGTCGTCTCCTCACCCGAAGCCCTCTCGCTCATCCGGGAAGTGGAACACGAACAGATCATCACTGATATCAGGTATCAGGGCGCCGACCAGGAGCACTTCTTCCATCTGCAGGTGATCCCGACCACGTTCGAGAACGGAGAGAAAGGGTGCACCCTGGTACTCGAGGATATCACCGAGCGAAAACAGTACGTCCGGAGCATGGAGTTCCTCGGGAGAACGGCATGGGAACTGGTCGATCTTCCCCTCAGTGCTGATATTTATGAGTATATCGCCGGGCGGATCATCGAGCTCATCCCCATGTCCATGGTCTATGTCCAGTCCTATGATGAGGTACGCCATCAGTTCTCCATCCGGGCAATCGCCGGCCGTGAATTTCACGAGGGGCTGGTCGAATTGCTGGGGAAGGATCCCATCGGTATGGTCCTGCCAACCGATAGTATCTTTGAAGCCCCTTTCAACGAGACACTCCGATCGTTCTTCACACTCCGGGAATTTGTCTTCCGGTCGGACTCGGGCGAGGAGACTACGTCTTTTTACGAGATCTGCTTCCAGCAGATCCCTCCTGAGATCTGCGATGCCATCCTCGAGCGGTTCGGTATTGACCGGTTCTATTGTACCGGCCTGATCTGGGAAAACCAACTCTTCGGCCTTGTCGGGATATTCATGCCGCAGGGGGAGCGGCTGGACAAGAACCAGCCGCTTGAATCGTTCATCAGGCAGGCATCGATTGCGATAGCCATGCGGATGACCACGGAGCGTCTCAGCCGGAGCGAGCACCGGTTCCGGGAAGTGATGGATCTCTCGCCTGGTCCGATGAGTATTATCGAGTCTGACGGCCGCTACACTCACGTCAACCCGGAGTTTACCCGTCTCTTCGGATATACCCTCGCGGATATCCCGTCAGGCCGGACATGGTTCGAGAAGGCATTTCCCGACCCTGATTACCGGCAGGAGGCGATTGATGCCTGGAAATATGATCTTGCACATTCTGCCATTGGTCAGATCCGTCCACGGACGTTCCGGGTGCACTGCCGGAATGGCGATCTGAAGACCATCCAGTTCCAGCCAGTCACGCTCCAGGATGGACACCAGTACATCACTTATAAAGAGACTACCGGGAAATAAGAACGCCGCCTCAACTGATCACGGGTCAAGGGTGATCCTGTTCCAGAGGATTCTCTGGGAAAGAGATCTCTCGAAACTCGTTTCTGGGCGTCTAAACGAAAAGAACAACACCTCGCCCCGGCAATAGCCCTTGATCATGCACTGGCAGGATGTCGTCTACAGGGGATTTATCGCGGGATCTGCGTTGCTCTTCATCTTCCTGATGTTCGGTATCATCAGGGATTATACCACTCTTGCACAGGAGCCAACCGGATCCACAGCCTGTTGCGTCAATGCAGCGACATTCACGGTTGCGATTGCCTGTGGTGTGGTACTATTATCGATGGGAATGTTCCTCATCCGGAAACATATGAGGGTATGACGAAGGACCGCCCTGATATCCGGTGAGAGAAGAGGATGCTATGGTAAGAGGATGATAACGAGATTGCTATTTTCGTGGAAGGCACCCTGTGGTGTTTGAAAAAATCCCAGGGAAGGGGTGTGAAAAAAACAATGCCCCGATCGCTCCTGGAACGTTTCTCCCTTAATGGCTTCCATATCGTTTCACGGCCATGATAGGGAGCCCCACTTCCTGGGGATCCGGAGCAGAACAACACACTCCCATCGTACTGACAAGAGGTTTACTCCGTCGATAAATCGTGTAATCATTTCAAAATCTATATCGTATATTATACCAATTGATTATACCCATATGGTGATTCTTGAATGAAGAAAACAACCCTGTTTCTGATCGTACTGCTCGTCTTTTCAACGATGCTGATTGCCGGGTGCACCCAGCAGACGCCCGAAATGAAACCGGTGACAACGCCAACAGTGACCGAAAAACCGACATTACCGCCCCAGGTGAACCAGACCGTGGCGAACATCACCGAGAAAGTCAACCAGACCGCGGCAAACATCACTGAAAAAGCCAACCAAACCGTGGCAAACATTACCGAGAAAGTCAACCAGTCTGCGACAAACCTCACCGAGAAAGCCAACCAGACCGTAGCGAACATTACCAGCCAGGCGAATCAGACCGCAGCCAACCTTACCAGTCAGACCAATAAGACCGTCGCAGATATCGTAAACAAGACCTAAATCTCCCTCTTTTATATGAAAATGCCTCCGGCATTTTCATCTTTTATGCTTGTGGCCCTCGAAGGAATCATGTTATTTTTTTAGAAGGCTCAATTAGTTCAAGTCATTTTGATGATACCGGTGAATGGATGTATCTCTGATCGGTACGGCACCTTCCTTATTCGCACCAATCGTGTCTTCCCGCATCACTATCACGACTGCGGCTTCTCCTTTACGACCTCTCTGGCCGGCTTGTCATCCCGAAGCCCAAGATAACGGGGGTGGCGGAGTTTTCCTTCAGGAGTCCACGCGGTGAAGATCACTTCGCAGACAAGGACCGGGGTGACGAAATGCTCCCCTTTCTCCGGTCTCTCTTTATCTGCGAACGGGGAAGCCTGCTGTTCCAGGGAGACGAGTCGGGCACCGATCTCCCTGAGGGTCCGGTCATCAAACCCTGTCCCCACCTTTCCCGCAGAGAGCAGGCGGCCATCCTGGTAGTATCCCAGGAGGAGCGCCCCGAACCCTGGCCTGCTGCCTTCCGGGTCGGTATATCCGCCGATGACAAACTCCTGCCGGTGGAGGCACTTAAATTTGCGCCAGTCAGAAGATCGCCGGTGGAGGTAACGTCCCGAGGCTCTCTTGGCGATGATCCCTTCCCAACCTCTCCTGCAGGCATTTCGATAGAATTCCAGGCCATCCTCCTGGTGTTCGCTATAGCGAACAGGGTCCCTGAAGGGGATGAGTGATGCAAGAAGGGTTTTCCTGGTGCGGAGGTCAAGGCTGGAGAGATCGAAGCCGTCCAGGTACACCAGGTCAAAGAGGTAGAGAACGACCGGGATCCTGCTCCTCCGGGCCTTCTCCGGGTCGTGGATCTGCATCCTTTCCTGGAGCCGGGAAAAAATGGGAGTCTCGCCTTCCAGCGCGACGATCTCGCCGTCAGCGATGAACTGTCCGTCGGTGATCGCTTCCAGGGCTTCCACCAGTTCGGGGTAGGTATCATTCAGGACGCTCCTGTTCCGGGAGAGCAGCCGGATCCTGTGCCGGTCGCGGAATACGAGGCATCGCTCGCCATCGAACTTCTGCTCGAAGATCCAGTCGCCGCTCATGGATCCGGGGGATGCCAGGGTAGCGAGCATCGGCTCAATCCAGGCGGGTTGCTCGCGGGCGACGAGCCTTTTCTGCTGTTCTTCGGTCAGGGCGGCGAGGAGGGGGTGCATCGGTGATCGGTAGTTTCTTCCTGATTCTTAGAACCATATATCTGTTTCATTGCGGGCTGATCGCGTTTGGGAGTGCTGCCCATATCGGGGACATTGTAAAATACGCTGATGATGATTCGTTGGACTATCGGGAGATTCCTCCCCGATTTTTTTGGAGAACTCCCGCATTGAGGACTCCTCCCCGCCTCCGATCTCTCCTCAGCACGACACCGGTGTGATCTGCCAGACCAGCAGCACCCACTTGTTCTCACGTTTTGCGTAATGAGCAGCGACATGAAACGTCCCGGAAATCCTCTGCCCTCTGATCGTGATATCCTCGATGCACTGGTAGATGAGGACCGCTGCATCGGGGGAAGCCACGACCATGCGTGGGTCCGAGATGATGAACTCGTGCAGCGTGAGCGAGGGCAGAAGGGTTGCCAGGATCTCTTTTTTTGAGAATCTGCCGAGTGCGTTGATCTCGATAAAGTCCGGTGCAAGGAGGATATCGAGCGCTCTCATATTCTTCTCCTTCCAGGCCCGTGCCCGGGCTTTTTCATGAGCAAGAAGGAGGGTGGGGAGCTGTCCGGGAGTTCCTGTTGATGTCATAACAAAAGATCCATCCCTGGACGAAAAAGGGTATGCCAGGAAGAGAGAACGATCCTTCCGGAACCGGATTTTTTTTAATGATTGACATTAAATAATGGACTGGGGTTGTCTGCCGGAGTCCACGGGTATCCCATGGATCTCCGATGATATCATATGTCTGGATCCAGGAAGAGACGAGAAGAGGACCGTTCTGATTCTGCTGCCGGAGCACCGGGTTCTCCTCCAGCAGGAGATCTGAAAGCCGAGAACGAAGCGCTCAAAAGGGAGATTACTGCCCTCAAAGCATCTCTGGCAGCGCCGGAAGGATACGAAGCAGTCCTTAAAGAGAGTGATGAAAAGTTCAGGAACCTCCTCCAGGGCATATATGAAGGAATCATTCTGAATGATGACAAAGGTGTGATCCTTGAGTGGAATACCGGCATGGAGGAGATCATTGGTATCTCCAGGGACGATGCGATAGGAAGAACAATCTTTGAAGTTGCATCACGATGTGTTCCCGAGTCCAATGATGCGGGCGATGGGAAAAAGTGGTTATCCGCCATAATCGATACGCTTGACAGGACACCAACGTCAAGATCCCATAGTCCTCATCTCGAAATAGCCGTGAAGCATCCAGACGGGGCTCTCAGGACCATCGAAGTGAAAAATTTTTATTACACAGTGCTGGGAAGAACATTTTACGGGGGGATTGTCCGGGATATTACCGATCTGAAAATGATTCTGGAGAATCTTTCCGAACGTGAAGATGAATTGAACAACCTGATCCAATCATCGAGTGACGCGATTCTCCTGACCGATGAGGAGGGACGCATTACCAAGTTTAATAAGGCTCAGGAACGACTTACCGGGCTTGCCGCAGATGAGGTGGTGGGGCTGCCTGCATGGGAGTTCCAGGCATTGAGGTCGAGCCCGAAAGGACCTGGCCTTGATCCCCTGACCTGGTACAAGGAGATCTGGGACCGCCTCCTGCATGATGAGAACGACCAGTTTTACCGTGAAATTGTTGAAGATGAGATACAGAGCACGAGCGGAGTAGTCCATCATGTCCAGGTACGGGCTTTCAGGATTCCCACCAGGAAAGGATTCCGTATCGGTGCGATTGTACGGGACATCACCGAACTGAAGCGGACAGAAGTTGCCCTTCTCGAGAGCGAGGAGAAGTATCGTACCTTGATCGAGATGTCCCCGGATGCCATTGTGATCCACGATGGAGGTATTATTCTCTATGCAAATCCGGCCACTGCACACCTGTTCCATGCCCCTCATCCTGAGAATATTATTGGCAGGGATGCCTTTACGATAATCCATCCTGATTCCCAGGCAATCAGTCGGACAGTTGCCGAGAAGGATAAAGAAGGGATCAGCACCCTCCCGACCGAGATTCAGGTTATCCGTAAGGATGGGACTATTATGACGGTGGAGGGGAGAGGGAGAAGGATTCAGTATCAGGGCAAGCCGGCTATCGAAGTGATCCTGCGGGATGTCACCGAGCGGAAAAAATCTGAACAGCAGCTGCGGGAATATGCCGCCAACCTGAAACGGAGCAACGAGGACCTTGAACTCTTCGCCTACATCGCCACCCACGACCTCCAGGAGCCGATACGGGGAATCGTCGCCTATTCACAGCTCCTCCTTGCCGAGTGCAGGTCTGATCACAGCTCCCAGACAAAGAAATACCTTGAAAATATCGCCCGCGATGGCCTCAGGCTAAACACCCTGGTGGCTGATCTCCGGGAATACCTGCGGGTACGGTCCGGGGGAAGACCGTTTGCTCCGACCGACATGGAGAGGATCCTCCAGGATACTCTGCACACCCTTCATCGGCAAGTGACGGAGACCCAGGCCACCATCACCCACGACCCGCTCCCCATCGTTCAGGCCGACAGTTCCCAGATGACCCAGGTCCTGCAGAACCTCCTTGCAAACGCCATGAAATTCCAGCAGAAGGGGATTGCACCAACAGTCCATGTCTCCGCCAGTTCCCTTGATGGGATGTGGCAGTTTTCGGTGCGGGATAACGGTGTAGGAATTCCGGAAGGGTATTTTGAGAAGATATTCATCCTCTTTGAGCGCCTCTACCCGAGGGATACCTATCCGGGAACCGGCCTTGGGCTTGCGTTGTGCAAGCGAATCGTTGAGCGCCACGGCGGCCGGATGTGGGTTGAGTCTGATGAGGGGAGAGGATCGACCTTCTACTTCACCCTCCCAGTCACTGCTCCTGAATCTTCCGTCTGAACACTCCGGCACCCTGTCTGGCCGCGTTTTCCGGTTTTCAGAGGAACCATCCGGCGTCTTTAAACCTGATCAGGAGCGATACTGGTACTACGAATTCACCAGGGGAACGGTTTGTCTGCAGGAACCTCGCAAAATATGTTCGGTGAACTCCTCACCCTCTTTGCATCAACGGAGATCTTCATCTTCGTTTTCATGGAGATCGTCACAAAGCTGGAGACGATCCAGCGGGTGATCTTCAAAAAAGCAACGGTGCGGGATTATGCGGTATTTGTTGTTATTTTCGGCCTCTTTTCAATATTCGGCACCTATATCGGGATCCCGTGGGAGCATGGGGCTATCAGTAACATCCGGGATCTCGCCCCCATCGTGGCAGGTTTCGTGGCAGGTCCCTACATTGGTGTGGCTGTCGGGCTGATCGGGGGGATCCACCGCCTGTTTCTCGGGGGGGACTCGGCAGTACCGTGCTGTATTGCGACGATCCTTGCAGGACTCCTCGCCGGCATGGTGTACCGATACCTGCACGGGAGATTGCCAGGTATCGTCCCTGCCATGATCTTTACCGCAGGAATCGAGCTCCTGCATGGAGGCCTTGCCCTGGCCTTGATCCAACCGTTCTCTGAAGCAGTGGAGATCGTGGTCGCCCTGATCCCTGCCATGATCATCGCCAACGCACTCGGGGTTGGTATCAGTATCATCGTCCTCCACAGCATCCATCGGCCTGAAAAGCCTGACCCGTTACCCTAAGCCCCGGGGGACAGGCCCGTTCCTCCTTCCTTCTTGCCGGGATAAGCAGTATTTAATTTCCTGGAGGAGAGGAACCACTACATGATCATCCAGCAGTTTTTCGTTCCTGGAATCGCCCACAGTTCCTACATCGTCGCAGGGGACCGGACCTGTGCGGTCATCGACCCCGCCCGCGACACCGAACGATACCTGCGTGCGGCCCGGGAGATGGGGGTCAGGATCACTCATATCCTTGAAACACATCTCCATGCCGATTTTGTCTCGGGCCACCTTGATCTCGCCGAGGCAACTGGTGCAGCAGTCTACGCACCCACGAAAGGGAACTGTGCATTCCCCCATTACGCAGTCTCCGAAGGATCCGAGATACCTCTCGAGGATATCCGGTTCTCCGTTGTCGAGACCGCCGGGCATACTCCTGAATCCCTCTGTTACGTGGCTACCGATCTGGCCCGGGGCGACTCCCCGGTCTCCCTTTTTTCCGGCGATACCCTGTTTGTCGGTGATGTTGGCAGGCCTGATCTCTTCCCCGGGAGGGCAGAAGATCTGGCGTCCTCTCTTTATGATAACCTTCACGATAAGATCATGACGCTCCCTGACGAATGCGAGGTCTACCCTGCCCACGGGGCAGGATCGCTCTGCGGGAGGGCGATGGCCGCAAAGCGGACGAGCACGATCGGGTATGAGAAGCGGTACAACTATGCCCTCCGTATCAAAGACAAGGATGCATTTGTCAGGGCTCTCACGTCAGAGATGCCTGCTGCCCCCGATCATTTCACCCGCTGTTCGGCGATCAACCGGGCAGGGCCTGCCCTCATGAAATCCCTCGCCAGACCCGTCCCGCTCGGACCAGGTACCTTCTTTAAGAAGATGAAGGATGACCGGTCCCTCCTCCTCGATGTCAGGAGTTACCAGTCGTTCTCAGGGGTCCACATCCCGGGTGCATGGCACATCGATCTCTCCGGAAACTTCCCCACACAGGCAGGCTGGATCCTTCCCCCCGAAAAGGATATCCTGCTTGTCGTTGAGGAACCGAGGCATGCCGATGAGGCAACCCTCCAGCTCCACCGAGTAGGATTTGACAGGGTCGCCGGGTATCTTGATGGCGGTATGCTCTCATGGGGGGCTGCAGGCCTCCCGATCACACGGGTGCCGGTCCTCTCCGCGGATGAAACACACACGCTGGTCAGTGAAGGGGGTGCAGTCCTTGTCGATGTCAGGTCCAGCGAGGAATGGGATGCCGCCCATGCAGAATCCTCGGTTAACATCCCGTGGCATGACCTCCGGACAAGATTTACCGAGCTCAACCCGACACTTCATTATATCCTGATGTGCAGGGGCGGGCAGCGGGCAAGCATCGCGGCAAGTATCCTGAAGATGCATGGGTTTGGAATGGTCTCGAACCTGGGGGGCGGATATACCGCGTACAAGCGGGCCGGGTATGCGCCGTGACGGGCCGGGATCTTGAGGGGTGGCGGGCTTCCGGATTCCCGATGTGCCTATTGAGAACAGTATTTCCCGCAATTTCCCGATCACATTAGGCGGATTGCGGAACATCGGGTTTTGAGAGCGAGGGGGAGATCCCAACTCTCTGCTTTTCTGAAAGGAACGTATCCGCAACTTCTGTACACTCCGGCTGACCATCAAGACCCGGTTTTTTACGGAGATAGCGTCTGATGGAGCGGGAGAACAGGGCCTCTCTGCCTCCTTTTCAATGCACTGAGCCTGTTCGCTGGCTTATTTTTGAGACAATATATTAATGTAGTATTACTCTAATCTTCACATTGCTCTGAAAAAGAGCAAGGTGGCATCAATGGAACAGAGAACATTCCCCATACTTATGGGGATACTGCTGGTACTCGTTATTCTGACAGCACCTGCGTACGCTGAGGTCCCCCCTCCGGAAGATTCAGGAGATACCCAATTCCTGGAGATATGGGACACCCTCATCGCGCTCCAGGAGCAGATCGCCGATGCTTTTTGCACTATCCTTGCCCTCGAAGATGAAATTGCTGGTCTCAAATTGGAGAACGTCTGGGTAAACCCGCTTGTGGCATACCCCACAGGTCCGAACGGGCCGCAAACGACCTATATCACCTCAGGGATCTGCAACGCGTCAGATCTTCCCTGCACTACTGGTGCACTGGAAATCACTACGGAAACGATGGTGACCGAGGACGATCACCAATGGGTGATCTTCCCGCTCATACTGCCTGACGGAGGGAAGGTGACCGGGGTGATGATCCATTATTACATCAATACGACTGACTCCGCGACGACGTACATCGCTCAGACGCGTCTGAGCCAGATGACAACCCCTGATGGAGCAACGGTGATGATGGACGATGATACGGACCTGTACGGGCCTGGACCGTTTGAACACACCAGTTTTGCATCTTACCAGGTCGGGGGTGCAAATACCCTCGAGCTGAAAGTCGTGATCGGCAACCCGGATGATTCGATTGTGATTGGCGGAATAGAGATCTTTGTCGAGAGATGATATCCTCCTTCATTTCCCCTTTTTTTCAAAGTAAAGAGCACCACCGCATGGTACAGTGAAGATACCGGGCGCCAGCCGGACACAGGTATGCCGGGTGATCCAGGGGAGAAGTTCCTGACAACCCTCTGACAGGCTTACGGACAAAAAGGGAAAAGAGCGCACCCGAAAATAGTTCCTTAGTGTATATGAGACACAATCATGCAAAATAAAAATGGCGAAGCCATTTTAATTGAAAAAGGAGCCGATCCGGCCTGTCAGGCCGGAGGTGAGAGAACTCACTTTCCTTTCGCGCTTCCGATCACGATCCCGTTCTCGATGTTGTAGTATCCCTTTGCATGCTTTATCTGATAGGTACGAAGTCCTTTTTCTTCGGCTTCCTCGACCTGCTGTCTCATGCTCTGCTGTTCGGCAGGGGAGTGGCCGGTGACCATGTTCTTGAACCGTGTTTCAGACATCTTGAGACCGCGAACATAGTTGCCTTTGGCATCGATGCCCCGTTCTTCTGCAGTATGCTTCCTTGGATCAAAGTCTCCCATACGTGAAGCGGTTATCTTCAGAGAAGATAATATTGAGCATTCGAGAAATCGGGCCTGCCATTCTCCCCCTTCAGGTGTGCAGGCCAGCCCTGGATCGGTGAGAAAGGGTGAGAAGCCGCATTTCCGGAACCAAAGGGTCCGGCGGCATGCACCGGTGCCGGTGTTCATCATGGGAGCGGGGTTCTCAAGGAAGGGCAGGATAACCGTTATCATCTGAATATTTTTTATAGCAGAACGCTATACGTTCCCCCATCACTACCATGGCCGGGTGCCGGATACTCATCGTGATCGCATTGCTTGCAATGGCAACGCTGGTCCTCCCCTCGCTGGCTTTGGTATCCTCCTCTTCCGGGATTCCTGTTCTGGCAGGGGAGGAAGCCATACCCCAGGGTGAAGGGTCCGATACGCTAGAGACCGGTGCTCCTGATCGTGACGGGACAAAGTCAGCAGGCTTCCCTGCCCCCAATGGATTCCCCCCCTCTGTGTCTGACTGTTCCATAACGACCAACCAGAACACTCCCGTGGAAATTACCCTTTCTGCCAGGGATCCTGATGGGGATACGCTGCACTGGTTCATCGAGGCAGGACCGCTCCATGGTACGCTTGGACCTATCAGGGGAGACCGGGTGGTATACACTCCCTGGCCGGACTACGCAGGATCTGATTCCTTCCGTTACAAGGTTCATGACGGGTTCTGGGATTCAGACACTGCCATGGTTACCATCACCATCGTCAGGGGCTGTCAATCAGGCGATCCCCACCTGTTCTACGGCACGGTGACCATTGATGGCAGACCAGCGCCGGAGTCAGCGATAGTGCGTGCCACAGGAGAAGGGGTGATCCAGGAGATCGCGGGGAATCCCATGACCACCCGTGCCGACGGGACATACGGGAGCGCCAACAGGACCCTGGATACCCTGGCAGTAAGGGGGTGCATCCCCGATGGTACTCCGATCATGTTCTCGGTCAACGGTCTTCCAGCCGAGGCAGGGGATCCCGCAAATAACAGCACATGGCAGCCTGCATATCCGTTCGTTGCCGGAGGGTTGACCCGCCTTGATCTCAGGGTAACAACCCCTCCTCCTCCCCCTGACTATGTCTATATCACTGCCATTGGCATCTCCCTCTCCAGCCCTGAAAATGGCATAACAAAGACCATGAGGCTGGAAAAGAATCCCGAACTGGAGGTCACCGTTTCAGCCGGAATGTTCTTTATTGACTTTTATGCCATTGGGGGGCATGCATTCTTTGGCCAGCCGGTGCTTGGGAGAGATGCTACCATTGGGATCTATGAAAACGGCATCCCGCTCTCAGTGGAAGAGCATCTCTGGTTTGGATCGAGCAGGGTGACCTACGATTACCTGGCAAATGAGACACGGACGTTTGACATCCTTGTCTTCGTGAATGAGGAGCCGGAGATTTCCACCGTACGCCATATTACCATAACGACATTACCTTCGAAGAGCTGAACAGGGACGTTTCGGACCTGGCTGAGATTCATACCTGGAATACGTATCCCGTGTACCCGTTCCTTTACCAGGTGGATACGCCATCGAGCCTTCTGTCCTCGGCCAGAAAGGGTGACTGGGGGGAAATTGCCCTGTTGTTCGTCACGAGGGATCATGGTTTCCAGCAACTAGCTCCGCTCTTCATGACAGCCAGAGACAGCGGCATGCGGTCAGGTTGTTTTTGGCTTTAATGGTGAGGCTTGTTCGTCCAGAGCCCGTGGAGGTTGCAGTACTCCCTGACTTTGACATCAGGAGAGGAGACCGGGAAGAACGCTTCAGGTTTCTCCCCTGGTTTTAAGCCTTTCACGTACAGGTAGGGGCCTGCCATGACCTCGATCCACGCGATATAGTGGGCTGGTTCCATAGGGTGGGGGACTGATCCGACCTTAACAAGGATCCCGTCCCCCTGCTTCTCAACGACCGGGACATGCTTCTCGTTGCTTGCGTCGACAGAATTCTCAGCCTGTTTGACCATCGGCCTCCCGCAGCAGACCAGCTGGCCGGCACCTTCATGGGAGATGGTCACGATCTTTCCACAGTTTCCGCATTTGAAAATTTCAAGCATGCTCTTCTCACTCCTCTGCTGTGATCCTTGCCTGAAAGCGTCATAAACATTCCTGACAGGCAGGGCGCAGGGGAAGCACCATAACACGGGCGTTCCCGTGACGGAGTTCCCTGAGAGACGGGCATCCTCTGAACACATCCGCAGGGACTCTGCTTTCGTCCCCCTCTCCCTGGGGGATATCATTATAATCTATCCTATAAACCTGTTTTACTGTCTTTTTCACAGGAACGAAAGATGGATGAAAAGCCCGTCACAACCCCAAACTGATCAGGGAACCACTGCCCGGACATCCCTTCTGGCACCGGCAGAGATCGAACACCTGATCGAGGAACGGGCTGCCCCGCTCCGGGATGAACTCGAGGAACTGAGGAGGGAGAACAAAAAAATGCAGGTGGCGCTCCGGGAGAGCGAAAACCACCTGAAGCTCACCCTCGATGCCGCGGCAGCGGGGATGTGGATCTCCGGGCGGGACGGGAGCTGGATGGCCACTCCGCAGCTCAACAGGATCTTCGGACTCTCCCCTGACATTACCTTCCACCGGGAGCAGGATCTCATGGACTATATCCATCCCGAGGACCTCCAGCAGCTGATTGATGCATGGATGGGATCCCTTCGCGATGGCACGCGGCTCGATCACGAGTACCGCATCATCTGGCCAGACGGGAGTATCCACTGGCTGGCCGCAAAAGGGAGGGTCTGTTCTGAGAGCGGCATCCCCCGGTTTGTCGGTATCACCTACGACATCACTGAGAGAAAAAGGATGGAAGAAGCCCTCAGGCAGAGACTTGAAACCGAACGGGCGCTGATCAACTCCTCTGCCGAGATTGCGGTTCTCCTCGATATTGATGGAATCATCCTGAATATCAACGACAATTATGCCACGATTATTGGGAAACGGTATGAAGAACTCCTCGGAGTACGTGTCTGGGATCTCATACCACACGAGCACGTCTCCCGTCGAAAATCCTGGTTTGATCAGGCCATCCGGTCAAAAAGGATGGTAAAATTTGAAGAGAACCGTGATGGAAAATGGCATGATATTATCATCAATCCTGTCCTTTCCGCTGACGGAACTGTCATCGGTGTTGCGGTGAGCGCCTACGATCTTACCGAGCGGAAACTCGCAGAGCAGCAGCTCAGAGAATACTCGGAGAGCCTTAAGCGGAGCAACGAGGACCTGGAGCTCTTTGTCGGGATTGCCACCCATGACCTCCAGGAACCGGTCAGGGGGATCGTCATCTTCTCACAGCTCCTCCTCAACCAGTGCAGGGAAGGCCGGTGGCAGGACCCCGGGAAGTACCTGAAAGTAATAGAACAATCCGGACTCCAGATGAGCAGCCTGGTCAACGATCTTCGCGAGTATTCCCGGGTACGGACGCATGCAAAACAGATGGAGCCGGTTAATACGACGACAATCCTGTCACTTGCGCTGAACAATCTCCATCATGTCATCGAGGAGAACCACGCAACCGTCACCTATGATCCGCTCCCGGTGGTCCTTGCCGACGGGACCCAGGTTGCCCAGGTCTTCCAGAACCTTATCGATAATGCCATCAAGTTCAGCAGGGAGGAGAAAACCCCGGAGATCCACCTCTCAGCGACGCCATCTGACGGGATGTGGGAGTTCGCGTTGAGGGACAACGGGATCGGCATTCCGCAGAAATACTTCAGCAAGATATTCATGCTCTTCGAACGGCTCCATGACCGGGATGTCTATCCAGGGACCGGCCTTGGGCTTGCCCTCTGTAAGCGGATCATCGAGCGGCATGGCGGGCGGATGTGGGTGGACTCGGAGGTCGGGGTGGGATCGACCTTCTTTTTCACGCTCCCCGCACTGCCATCGTAAGGATCAGGAAAGAGATGGTTCCAGACATCTGTTCCCGGCCATCGTATTCATGACCGGACAGGGTGGATCGATCAGGGACGAGATATGACCGAAGACTTCTGCAGGGAATTTCACTTGACAGGCAGAGGGGTGATCCTCATGATTTGCTTTTACCGGCCTGGATCACTTCCCTGACGAGGAGATCGAAGTCTTCTTTCCTGCTGCGATGGTTGGTGATGGCGATATGCAGGTACTTCCTTCCCCGGATGGTTACTGTTGAGGGAACCGCTATCCCCGCTTCCTGGAGGTCGAGCTCGATCTGCTTGTTCAGATGATCGAGTCTCTCGTCGTTCATACCCGGCTTTGCGTACCGGAAGTTGACGATGTTCAGGGAGACCGGAAGCGCCAGCTCGAGTTCCGGGGCAGCTTCAACCAGCCGGGCGAGATACTGCGCCTGTTCGATATTCTGCTGGATAAGGCGGCCATACTTCTCCGTTCCCTGCTCTTTTATGGTCATCCAGGCCTTGAGGGCGTGGAAGCCGCGGGAGAGCTCGAATCCGTAATCGTCAAGCCAGGGGAGGTCGACACCGGTCAATCCCCTGTCACCCTCGCCGTGGGCAAGGTAGGTCGGGGTCAGGGAGAATGCCCTTCGGTGCAATTCAGCGTCCCTGATGAGCACACAGCCGATAGGATACTGCAGGTACATCCACTTGTGCAGGTCAAAGGCGAGCGAATCCGCCTGTTCCATCCCCGCAACGAGGTGCCGGGATTCAGGGGCGATAGCTGCCCAGGCACCGAATGCCCCATCGACATGGAACCAGCACCCCTCTCTCGTGCTGATATCGGCAAGAGCATGCAGGTCGTCAACCGCCCCGGTATTCGTCGTCCCGGCAGCCCCGATGATACAGACGGGGCAAAACCCGTCTGCCCTGTCCTCCTTAATCCTTGATTCAAGGGCTGCAAGGTCGATCTGCATGTGATCGTTTGCAGGGATCCTTCTCAGGGCATCGTTCCCGAATCCCAGCAGTTCAACCGCCTTCTGCAGGGAGGAATGGGCTTCGTCGGAGCAGTAGAGGGTCATCTTCTTTTTGGCGTTCTGCATCCCCTCCTTCCGCAGGTCAAACCCGGCCTTCGTGTTTCGGGCAGCGGCGAGTGCTATCAGGTTCGAGGCAGAGCACCCGCTCGTGAGGAGCCCGCTTGCCGTCATGGGATACCCGAGCATCGCCTTGCACCAGCCGATGACCTGGGATTCGACGTAGTTGTTGCTCATGAAGGAGAATGCCCCGCTGACGGCATCCATCGAGGACGCAAGCATCTCGGCATACATCCCCATCACGGTCCCGGAACCAGCGATCCACCCCCAGAACCTCGGGTGGCTGTTTCCAAGCTGATATGGCAGGATATAGTCCCGGTATTCCTGGTATATTTCATCCGGATGTTCCGGACCATGAGGGGGCATGCCGTCGAAATGGGCTTTCACCTCTGGGGGGGCGTGCTGCCAGACGGGCCGATCCCGCAGGGTCCCGATATAGTCCAGTGCATCATCGAGCATCCGGTGGCCAAGTGCCCGCATCGCCTTCCAGTCATCCGGGTCAAGGGTCTCTTCAACATCGTGGGTCATGGTACTGCCTCTTTTCTGGTGCGATTATCTCCCCTGACCCCTATAGGAAAAATCAGGGAATATCTTTTGTGATTCGGAGATGACTCAGAGAACCGGTCTCCTGCAGGTAAAATGAAGAGAGGGGCCGAACTTCCGCCCCGGATACCCCTGCCAGAACATCAATCAGCCGAAGATCCTGAAGGAAAGGCCTGAGGTAGCCATGGTTACCCATTATAGGCCTTCTTTAACTCCCCGATATCAAACTTCTTCATCTTCAGGAACGCGGCGGTCACCCGTTCCACCTTCTCCGGGTCCTTATCGGTCGTCATCGCCTCGAGGACGGTTGGGACGACCTGCCAGCTCACGCCGAACTTGTCCTTCAGCCACCCGCATATCTCTGCTTCCGGGACGCTTGACAACCGCTCCCAGTAAGAATCGATCTCCTCCTGCGTATCGCAATAGACCATGAAGGAGACTGCCTCGTTCGGCCGAAACGCCGAACCCCCATTGAGCACCATGAACTCCTGGCCTTCGATCTCGAACTTGACGGTCATCACCGATCCCGCTTTCTGGCCGGAGACCTCTTCTGAAGCCTTCGGATAATACGCGGTCTTCTGGATCTTCGAATTCCTGAAGACAGAGATGTAATATTCTGCCGCCTTCTCTGCATCTTTTTCGAGCCAGATACAAGGGACAATCTTCTGTTTTATTTTCGCCATCGCATTTCACTCCGTGATCCCGTTTCAGCACTCATGGGCTATTCTCGTCCACCTCTCCTGGACGGGGGGATTATTGGGAAGTAGATGCCCAAGACGGATATTCTTTTTCTGCATTGGCAGAATCTGCAAATGAGGTGTATCAAAAAGCGCTCTGCAATTCCCTGACTTCGATTGGATCGTTATCGCCGGACGAAGACTCCTTGCTTTACCTTCGATACCCCCGCATTCGGGGCATCGCCATGAGTCAGGCAGGTCCTCGAAAGGGATTCCTGGCGGGATCCCACCTTTCGGGTCTCCCTTCACGGGGTCATAGTGGTAGCCGCATTCTAGGCACTGCCAACGGGGAAGGGTCATGGATGTCGGTTCGCTTCAAAGGGGATAACAATCATTAAGGGAATATCGAAAATCCGAAACTGTAAAAGAAGGGGATCATTACCCATCAGAGGCTTGTCTCGCCTGCTTTGAAAAAGGGAAGTAAGATAGTGATTTTTCTGGCTATAGCCTTACAGGGATCACGTATGCTGCCCCGGCATCTTTGTACATGAAATCAGCCTTGTGAGCACCGGTGACCAACCTGTTGCCAAGGGCTGCAAGGGAATACCCGAATTCGTCTCCACTCTTGCCATCGGATGCCTGGATCTTACCTATCTCAGTCCATGTACCATCAGTCATTCGGAAGAGATAGATGGACCCCTTTTTCCCGTCATCTTTCCAGGCACTTACCGCAATGAGATCATCCACGAACGCAACCGACTGGCCAAACTCATCCGACGCCTCTGCATCACTGGCGGTAAGCTTGGTGACCAGTACTGGGAAACCATCTTTGATGGTATAGACAAAGGCTGAGCCGGTGTCCTTCATGATACTGTTCTGATCCGTCCTGCGGGCACCCACCACCACGGTATTTCCGGACATTGCAATGCAGAAGCCATACTGATCGTTATTCTTCCCGTTGGGCGGGCTTACCTTGGCGGTCTCAACCCATTCAGCCCCGTCTCTGCGAAAGAGGTAAAACCCACCGGCGCCTTGTGGATCAGCATTGCGGGCCCCGATGACCAGGTACTCTCCCTGAATCGCAACCGATTGACCAAAATAAGCACTCGAAGTTGCATCACTTGCGGTGAGTTTTGTGTAGTACATCCACTCCCTACCCGTATACTGATACACATATGCCCCACCTACATCGGTGCTGGTCTGATCCTCTTTTCTCGCAGTCACCACGAGGAGGTTCCCCTGAACCGCGAGAGCGCGCCCAAAATTATCCTCTGCTTCAGGATTTGGGGAGACAATCTTGGCAGTGTATACCCATGAATCCCCTTTATTTTTAAACACATAGACTGCCCCAGCGCTTATTTCACCAACGGGTGCAAAGCGTGCTCCCACGAAAATCGTGTCCCCCTGGATAGCTACCGTTCTCCCAAATTCCGGACACAGGGTAAATTCGTCTTCAGGATCTTCAGTTTCCTTAGCGTCGAGACAATCGCATGATACCTCTTCAGGAAAAGCCAGTTTCTCATCAAGGACATAGGTTGGACCCATGTGCCTGTAAACGTAAACAGATCCTATCGCGCCATCTCCACCCATCCCTACTGCGACGAGATTGCCGTCAATCGCCACGGATCGGCCATACTCAGTATCAGTATCGGATGGATCGGGATCCAGTCGCACTTCCTGCACCGCCCCCCTGCCCATTCCAGCAGCGGTCACAAATCCAACGCCGATTGTCAAAACGACAATCAGAATTACCATTACGAACCTGAAATGTCTGAAATC
Organism: Methanoregula sp.; assembly: GCA_022710385.1. GTDB lineage: Archaea > Halobacteriota > Methanomicrobia > Methanomicrobiales > Methanospirillaceae > UBA9949. The sequence goes on along the minus strand of JAKLGZ010000006.1, from coordinate 7,710 downwards.
CATGGTCTCAATCCTCCTCAGGATCAAAGGGGATCTCTCTAGCTGCTATAAAATATCTTTGTTTCACGCCGATGTTAGCTCTGTTCGATAAACAAAGTGATCTCCCCCCCACGGTTATCACCTTCTCATTACTCAAACCATGCATTCCGGATCAACTATCATCAGGAAGTGTTTTCTCGAGCATTCCTGATGTGTGAGCTGGCTTGCATATCCCTCGCGGGAATGTGGCAAATTACTATTGGAAAAAAAGCTTTGAGAAGGTTGATTTGTTGGTGGATCTGCCGATCATCACCCTTCAACCAAGCCATCTATCAGAAGAACTTTCGTGCAGTCCAGTCCCCATCGATCCAGATCTTCCCGAGGGTATAGATCTCCTCAGCCAGGAAAGAAGGCTCCACGCAGTTTCTCCCCGTCAGGATGAATACCACAAAATTGGGATTATTCGAGTCATTCCAGACCCTGATCGTAATGTTTTGATCATCGAGATTGCTGGCAGCCTGATCGACGATCCCGAGTGACCTGAGCCCCTTGATAGTCGGCTTGATAAAAAAACCGACATTGAATTCACCATCAGGCAGTTGTCCCTTCTCTTCATCAGGGATCGGATGTCCACCGCAGGAGGTCATGGTGCAGATATCAGGGAGGGCATTGATCCGTAAAACGAGCTCCCTCACCCGTTCGTCAATGGAAAAAATATCCTGATACCGGGAGATCTGGGCTTTACTTTCGTAGGAGAGGGATTTGCACACCGGCTCTTTCTCCCGGAATTTTCTACTAGAATCTGATTTCTCCTGACCAACCACGCTCATCCCCTGGTCTTACTACGACTGAAGTTTATAAAATGATTCCGGATTGAAAACAAAGGGTCAGGATGACCTGTACGACTCAGGGGGGTAAGGGTGCTGGCTTTGATTGCGGCCGGTCCCAGGTCCCCTGATCCTTTCCGGAAAGGAACAGGGGAGATTCGGCCTTTCATTCGTCCTGGAATGCCCCCTTGTGCAGCCAGACATGGTCGAGATCCGCTCCGGTTCTTCCCTCTGTTCTCCGTTCCCTGATCACCCGGGCCGGGACACCGGCAACCACTGAATTCTCGGGGACATCGGTGGTGACCACCGCTCCTCCTGCTACGATGGCCTGGCGGCCGATCGTGACCCCGGGCAGGATCATCGCCCCGGAAAAGACCTTCGCATAATCCTGGATCGTCACCGGCGAATAGGTTCTGACAGAATGGATGGATTCCGAATGGGCATGGGTAAAGATCCTTACGAACTCACCGATCCCGACAGCGTTCCCGATCATGACCCCACCTTTGGTATCGATGAACGATCCCCGGTTCAGGAAGACATCGTCACCAACAGCCAGGAGCTGCCCAAAGTTGAATCTTATATTCCCTTCGGCGTTAAAGTTCTTCCCGCAGCGGGAGAACAACCGCTCTGCTATCATTCTCCGGAAGGGGAATGCTATCGGCATAGAGAGGGAGAGGAGAGCGCGATCAAAAGCATCCCACAGAAAATGCAGGTATCTCTGACCAGGACTGAACGGATGTTCCGTCGCTTTTGGCAGGTAATCACTGTAGATGCGGAGACCTTCAAGAAGCGATTCCGAAACATGCGGACATCCCACCAGGGACAGGATCCATTCCGTTCCAGGAAGGTCGGGTCCCTGGTCCAGGATTGATCGAATTTCCTGGAGGAGATCCCCGGCAGCAGTATCCTGGTTCGTATTGTTCATCGATACACCTCCCCCTTCTGAAGAATCATCTTTGAGCGGGGGTCTGGCATCATGCCATCCCCTCCATCAGGCTGTTCTGGCATAGAAGCTGCTCCCTTATCCCCCTACGAATCCCCTTTCTGTATCCGATCATATGCGATCTGCCGCCTCACCTTTTTTTTCCGTTCGTAGACCCCCTCACAGGAGACACCCCATTCCTTGCAGAGTGAACGGATCTCCTCTGCAAACTCACCCGGATCCACCCCCTCCTTCCCGAGGATGTGGAACATGACGAGCTTCGGGTTGTCGGTGCAGTTCAGGACCTTCACAGCGAGATTCTCGTTGTCGACATTCCGGGCGGCAAGGTCGATGATCCCGAGGGAGAAAAAGCCGCTCTCTGTCGGCTCGAGGATGAACTGGACATAGAAATATCCCTCGGGCACCGGGTTCTCCCGGTCCCGGAGGTCGGAATGCCCACCACAGGAACTACAAGTATAGACATCAGGGAGATCGTTCAACACCCTGACCAGCCCTGCTAACCGTGTATCGGTCGCGATCGGAAGGGAGAGCGTGGCAAAGATCAGCTCCTCCCGTGATCGGTCCCCGGTGGTCCTGACATACTCCTGTTTTCGTTTACGGGATGACATGGACCTGACCGGGCCTGGTATGACAGCCGATGGGGCAGCCTCTGATCATTCCTGCTTCTCCGCACCAGGGGCAGCAAGGAGTCCTTTGGCAAAGATCCGGGCATTCTCAAGGTCCTGCTCATCCGGGCGCCCCTTGTTCACCCGGATAAATTTGAGGAAGGTTGCCTCACCAGGGCAATGGAACTCGTTGATGATCGTACATCCCTTCGTGATCACTTTCCTCCTGAGGGGAGTATGGAACTCCTCCTTGTACCCTCCCGATGTCGAGAAGAGGAAGACCGGTTTCTCCATGGGGGGCATCTCATCGGCCAGGGCAAGAATGGACGTGTGGTGTTTGCCCCCGTAGATACCGGATCCGAATCCGATCAGGTCATACCCGGCAAGATCCCCGGGATCGACCTCGTCGGCCTTCGACAGGGTTGCGCCGGTGACTTCCGCCATCGCCCTGGCTATCTTCTCGGTATTCATATGATGGTATGACATGTAGACGATCAGGATCTTCATGAAGGGAACATTTTGGGGAAAGGGGAATATAAACCTGATGAGAAATCCGGCGATCCCTGCGAATGCTCCTTCCTCAGGGAGCCGGAATCCTTCAACTCTTTCTCACCTTCGTGAGGACCAGAACATTCTTTCCTTCCTCATAGCGGTAGGAGACCTCGTCCATGACCCTCCGGATCAGGAATACCCCCAGCCCCCCTATCTCCCGGTCATCGATACCCTCCCCGATATCGGGATCAGCGACCGAGAGCGGATCGAAGCGGGGTGCCGTATCGGTGATGCACACCTCCGCCCGATCGCTCCTGATCCGGGAGGAGACGAGGATCGACTCTCCGGGTCTTCCGTACCCGTGGACGATCACGTTCGTGATCGCTTCTTCGACAGCAAGCTGGGTATCGAGGATCTCCTCGGAGGAGAATCCGTGCAACTGCATCGCTTCTTCAAGCCGGTCGGTGACGGCACGGACCCTTTCAACCTCCGATCCGATCGCCAGGTCAAACCGTGTCTCCATAATCACCGACTCCTTATCATCATGCTCGTGATATCATCAAATCGGGGAATGTCCCCAAAAAAGATCCTGACCGTTTCGGGCATCGCCTGGATACCCTCCTCTGCTGGCAGGGTATGCGAGGTGAGGGGGACCTCTTTTGGCCAGGAGATCTGCAGGAGGACCAGCAGCGATGAACGGATCGGGGACTCCATGATCAGGCACTCGTACAATTGAGTAGCACGCGGATTGCTCATAAAGGGTCAGGTTCTCTGATCCCATGACGAGGGCAAAACAGGAAGGATAGGGTTATCTCCCGAAAATACCGACATACCCTCAAGGGAATAACGGTGGAAATCAGAACTGCACACAGGGAAGGCGGGACGGTCCTCTCCGTCAATGGGAGGATTGATACCACTGCGGCACCGGAACTCGACCAAGCGATCCTGCAGGAGATCGACCAGGGGAACCGGAAGATCCTGCTCGACTTTTCCGGCGTCCCGTATATCAGCAGCGGAGGGCTTCGGGTGATCCTGGCGACCGCCAAGAAACTGAAGACCCCGGGGGACAAGTTCGGCCTCTGCAGCCTCTCCCCGGAAGTATTCAAGATCATGAAACTCGCCGGGTTCACCTCCATCTTCTCCATCTACCCTGACGAGGGAGAGGCGCTTGCCCGCTGGTGACGGTCCGCTGGTATCCCTCACGTGGCAGCCAGTACCCGGTGCCCCGGGTGCCCTGATGTATCCCCTCATCCGGAAGATCGACGTCATATCATCCAACTCGTACGTCATCACCACCCCTGAGGTGATCCTCATCGTGGATCCCGGAGGTGTACCCGAACAGGGGGAACAACTCTCCCGGCTTATTGAGGCCTGCCGGGAGGAGTGCGATCGCCCCGTCTTCGCGTTCCTGACACACTCCCATGTCGATCACTTCATCGGGATACAATCAAACGCAGCCTTTTCCGTTCAGAAAGCCGTCGTCTTCGCGGTACATCACGCTGGTGCACTCGCGCTCGAATGCGGCGATCGGACGGTCACGCAGGCCGATATCCTTCAACAGCCCCTCTCCCCCATGAAGGTAGGCCTTCGCCTCTTTGCCCCTGAACGGGAGAACCATGCCGGTGTTCCCGCATCGCTCTGTTTTCCAAACGGTGCCGAGATCACCATTGTGCAGGATCCTGCCAAGACTGACTCTCCCCGACTCCCGCATGAACAGATACGGTTTGGGTACGGACCCGCTCTCGATCTCTACCATACCCCGGGCCACAGCCCTGACAGCATCTGTCTTCGGATCGGGAATCTCCTTTTTGTTGGCGACCTCCTCTTTGCCGCAAATCCGGGCGTTGCCGGCCTGACCGGGTGGTCCCAGGAATCGCTCGTGCGATCACTTTCAGGGGCCGAACGGCTGGTAGCAGAAGGGGGGGTTACCCATGTCTGCCCGGGGCACGGGAACATCATCCCTGCCGGAGATGCCGCACGGATGTTCTCCCGTGTCAGGGCTGATGCACAATCCCTCTCCCATATCGCGGAGCTGAACCGCGATCGGGCAGTGGCGACCGCGGAGTATGCTACCGATTGCATGGAGCAGGTAAACGAGCTCTTCACGATCATGGCCGGACGCCTGGCCTATGTCACGTATATCCTTGATGAACTGGGCGAGGCTGGTATGGCTGAAAAGACTGCTGCGCTCATCTCAACTGATGCGATCGATGAACTGCTGGAGGCGTTCCGGGACTTTGCCGGGGAGTACCAGAAGATCTCCCCGAGCCCAGTACCACTGATGCTGAAAGCTGCCCAGGTGATGGGGAAGCTCGAGCGGACCTTCCAGCGGAACGAACTTTCCGGCATCATCGACCCGACCCTCGTCAGGAGGGCCGCACGACTCCTTGCCGATTATATCACCATGCTCCGCGGCTTCACGCTGCCAGGTGAGAGGCAGGTACTTGATCTCGTCCCGGTCATCGAGGCCATCGTCACCGGTCTCTCGCTACCGCTCCTCTCCGATGACGAGATCCTCGCTGGTCCTGACGACGAGGGGGCATTCTCCCGCATCCTGCTCTCCCGAATCGGATCACGGCCCCTGCTCGATGAGGTGGAATGCGAGGTTGTCGCGGAAGATTCCCCTCTCCTTGCGTGGATTGACCGTGACCATTTCACTGACCTGTTCACATATATCCTCGAAGACCTTGTCGGGACAGGGGCTGGCAGGATCGGGATCCGAATACGGAAGGGAGAAGAGGGGGCAACCATCACCATAACCGGAATCCTCGCCGTCACAGGAGCCCGGGAACCCCTGACCTGGAGGTTTCTCCGGGGACTCGCAGAACGCGCCGGCGGAAGTCTTGTTGTCAGGCAACAAGACGGGCTCCAATCGTTTGAGTTCACCGCCCGGGCAGCATGAGCACGGAAGCTTTCTGCTCCCCGATAACCAGGCTCATTCCGGGAATTATGAGATCGCTCAAACAGAGGAATCGAAAAAAAACACAGGAGGGTGGCAACAATAAACGAGAAGAAAACAGGACGGGAGGAAGATAAAACCGCGGATAATAAGAGCAAACAGACGAGAATGAGAGCAGTTGGGCCTCATTCCGAAGAGGGATGAGGGCCCGGAAAACTGTGCAATACATGATCTCATCGGGATGCTTAAAAGGTTATCGTTCAGATTCAGATCCACAACGTGGTCAAATCCCGGTGCCTTTACCGGATCCATGAGGGTATCGGTTTTTTTCCGGACCGGTTTCACCTCCCTCTAGAAAAGAATCGCAGGATTCCTGCAGGGGGAGCAGCGGTATGCTCACCGAAATTAATTCGAATTTTATATATCTCCAGCAGATAAGACCTGATCAAGGCGGATCGTTTTGGAAGTAGGCCCCTCGCCGACTATTCTGATGGAAGTATATGTAGATCGCATCTTCTGCAACGGATGCGGTACCTGCATCGATCTCTGTTCTATGGGAGTCTTCCAGATAGTTAACCATAAGGCAGAACCGCTTCGCCCCCATTTGTGTGTGGCCTGTTTCAAGTGCAGGGAGTTCTGCCCTACCCAGGCCATCACCCCCCGGTGGATCATGAGGGTCTCATAAACTCCGGGATTGGCTGTGGGGAGTCATACCAGGAGAGCACCCATCCAAGAGATCGCGAGAGCGACCCCCAACGGTCTTTTACCTGGTCCTCCCTCTCTTGTTCCAGTTCCTCCCCCTTCTGATCCAAAGCCCCCTCCCGGGATCAGGAGGGTTGCGTGACAGCCGGCGGAATTCGGACTGATTCCTCACAGGAAATCCCTGGAATCCCGTGCTCCCCTTTCATCAATCAGAACTTTTTTCGTCACATCCTCACAATGAGTCCTGTAGCGAACAAAGGTGAACGCAATGACCAATGCAACAGACCTGGAGAGGGGGAACAGGCGATGAAGTGGCGAACCGACAAGACCAGTACCCATGTTGAGGACCGGAGAGGTACCTCCAGTCGCATCCCGGGGGGAGCAGCGGGAGGGATCGGCGGGATTGGACTGATCATCATCCTCGTCGCTGCAGTCTTCCTCGGGGTCGATCCGGGCCAGTTCATCCAGGGAAACGACGTCTCAACCGAATCGTACGGGCAGCAACCCGAATATACCCAGGCCGATCAGGAGGTCTTCGACTCATCGGCACGGGTATTCACCGACACGGAACAGACCTGGTCCATCATCTTTGAAGACCAGTTAGGGAGAACGTATAGCCCGCCAAACCTGGTGGTGTTCGAGGACTACGTGAGCACCGGGTGCGGCCAGGCGACCTCTCAGACCGGGCCGTTCTACTGCTCTGCCGACCAGCGTGTGTACATTGATCTCGACTTTTTCAAGGAACTCGAGCGGCAGTTCAAGGCTCCCGGTGACTTTGCCCAGGCCTATGTCATCTCCCACGAGGTAGGCCACCATGTGCAGAACCTCCTCGGTACCCTGCAGTATGTGAACCGGCAGCAGTCCCGGTTGAACGAGGCCGATGCCAATGCACTCTCGGTAGCACTTGAACTCCAGGCCGATTGCTATGCCGGGGTCTGGGCATACCAGGCGCAGTATGGAGACCTGATCCTTGAACGGGGTGACCTGGAAGAAGCCCTGAACGCTGCAAGCGCTATCGGTGATGACCGGATCCAGATGCAGTCCATGGGATACGTCGTGCCCGATACGTTCACTCATGGGACCTCAGCCCAGAGGGTTGAAGCGTTCAGGAAGGGGATGGATGCAGGAATAGTCACTGACTGCAACTGTGCCGAACTCCCGGCAGTCGGATAAGATCTGGTCATCTCTTTTTCCAATGAAACGCACATGAAATAACAAATCACACCCAAACCATGAAAATTGCCAAGAATTAAGTCTTTTTTG
>JAKLGZ010000059.1 GCA_022710385.1 Methanoregula sp. | reverse complement strand
TGCGGGAAGCGTGACGAATAACCAGGCGGGAACCTCCTCCTCAATTGTCATCAGGCACTACCTCATCAGGTACTGCCCAGGGAGGGGCTACGCTTCCCCAGGTTCCTGCATCTCCGGGTCAGCAAACAACTGCGGTCACCACCCAGCAGGTCCCTTCAGGAACTATACAGCCAGGAACAGCCGGGCAGGGACAGGGTATGGAGGAGGTGACCACCCTGGTGACAGGGGCCGCCCCTGCACATGATCCCGTCTCACTTGCTCCAACGGGAACTATGCCAATGTATGTTGCCGGAGCGATATTGCTCATCCTGATTATCGCCGGAGGAGCATATTACTTCGTCTCCCTGAACAGAAAAGGCACTGAAGAGACAACATCCGATCAGGCAAAAGAACCCGAAGAGAAGAAAGACTGATACCTTTTTTCCAATGAAAATGCCTCCGGCATTTTCATTCTTTATGTTCGAACTAATAGCCTTCATCGATAGTAAACATGAAAATGTTTCCGGCATTTGCATCTGATTTGCTCGGGTCCCTCAAGTGAATCAGGGTACTCTTTTTAAGACTATCCGTAAGATCCGGGACCCCGGTTTCACCTCGTCTCATCCCACCAAAAATTACCCAGGTATCATGGGGACGAAGCATAATGCCATGGAGCTTTGTTGTCCTACCGGAACTATCCTATGATTTTATAAACCGGACAGGGAATACTCCAATTAAAACGGGCAGGATTGGATCGTAGAAAAACGAGTCCGGATCAGCCCGATATCAGATCAAAAGATGTATCTCATGGTCATCAAAGGCCCGCATCAGGGTATACACGACCGGAAAAGAGATAACTGACAATAGGGATACTGATAGTAAAACGAGACACTTTGGTAAAAAGAATATAACTAATTGTCAATTATATCTTACAATACCATGGAGATGAAATGAAGAGCCGATACCGATGGTGGGTACTGCTGCTGCTGCTGTTGTTCCTGCTGGTCCTCGCACAACCTGGGACCGGGACCTCTGATGATTCGGCACAAAATGGTGCGGGAATGTCCCTCTCTCCCATCAATCCTTTATTTACCCGGTATCTCAACGATTTCAGGTCCCGGCTGGATCTCCCCTCTGCTCCCGGAAATGCGCTTGGTCTTGTTCCTGCCACAGTCGATCTCTCCCACCTTACCGGTACACAGATTTCTGATTTCAGCACCCCGGCCTCCACCGATACCAGCAATACTGCACCTGTCTTCTCGATACGTGATTCGACATCGTCAAATGAAATCACCTCATACGCTTTGCCGGGCAGTTATGACCTGAGAACCCAGGGCAGGGTGAACGGGGTGCAGGATCAGGGAGAGTGCGGGAGTTGCTGGGCGTTTTCAACATTTGCCTCTCTTGAATCAGGCCTGAAGCCTGAATCATGGGATTTCTCTGAGAATAACATGCGAAATTCGCATGGATATGACCTCTCTTCGTGCCAGGGGGGAAATGCTCAGATGGCAACTGCATACCTGGCACGATGGAGCGGCCCCCTGAAGGAATCGAGCGACCCCTATACCGGAATCTCGAAAAGTGCTTCATCCGTCACCGCTCCCAATTCCGCATCGGTGAAACATATTCAGGAAGTCCTCTTCATCCCGGCAAGGAGCGGATCGCTCGATAATCAGAACCTGAAAAAGGCACTCACAGAGAGAGGTGCAGTGTATTCTACCATCAGATGGGAAGAATCCTCTTACCGCCCCGCAACGGCAAGTTATTATTATTCAGGAAAATCCCAGGAGAACCACGCGATAACCATTGTCGGTTGGGATGACACCTATGACCGCTCTCGCTTTACCTCGACACCACCTGGGGATGGTGCTTTTATCGTAAAGAATTCATGGGGCAGCGACTGGGGTATGAACGGGTATTTCTACGTGTCATATTATGATACCGTTATTGGAAGGGATAACGCGTTCTTCAGTGCAGAAGACAAGGGGAACTATGACCAGATCTACCAGTACGATCCGCTTGGGTGGGTAGTCTCCTATGGGGACAACAGCGATACTGCCTACTTTGCCAACGTTTTCACTTCACTATCGGCAGAAGATCTTGCTGCGGTGAGCTTCTATACCCCCTCAGCAAATTCAGAATACCAGGTATCGGTCTATACCGGAGTACAGAGTAGTCCTGTCTCAGGTTTGTTGGAATATTCACAGTCCGGGACGATCGTGATACCAGGCTATCACACCATCGATCTCTCCATTCCAGTCCCGTTGCAAAAGGGAGAACGATTCTCGGTAGTCGTAAAGCTGACGACTCCGGGATACCAGTATCCTGTTGCAATTGAGTATCCCTACGGGGGCTTCTCTTCGGGGGCAAGCGCCTCTTCCGGCCAGAGTTTTGTCAGTACGACCGGAACGCTCTGGACCGATCTCACCTCAGTATACAAGAATTCAAACGTCTGCCTGAAGGCATTTACCACCAAAGGTCCGGATTCGTCAGTCCCGGTACCGACGGCCACTCCGACTCCCCAGCCATCCTCAGGTGGGATAGACACGAGGTCGCCATCAGTATCCATCACCTCACCCCGGGCATACAGTACAATAGCTCCTGGTTCCTCCGTGCAGGTGGCATGGACTGCAATCGACAACGTGGCAGTTACCGGAGTTGATATCGGGTACTCCAAGGATAAAGGAAAGACATGGGTGACGGTTGCCAGGAACCTTGTCACATCAGGGACTTATTCCCTGGGTGTTCCCTCGGATATATCAGGGACATTCATCATCCGTGTGACAGCGCGGGATACTGCAGGAAACGAGGGATATTCAACAAAAAGCTGTATGGTAAAATCATCCTCTCAAATGAAAGGATCCGTACTTACTACTGCTCTTGCCCCGGTCGATACGATTACCAAGAGCGTGTCCCCATCTCCTGCCCTTGCGATGGACACCAGTATTCCGACAATCGCGATCTCATCGCCACCCCCTTACCGCTCAATAATGCCCGGAACTATCCTCCAGGTGATCTGGCATGCAGCCGACACGGCCGGTATTGCCGGGGTTGATATTTGGATCTCAAAAGAGTACGGCCGCTCATGGGAGACAGTGGCGAAGAACCTTGCCCCCTCAGGGACATATCCTTTGAATGTTCCTGCTGATGTTTCCGGTACCTTCCTGATTCGTGCGGTGGCATGGGACAATGCCGGGAACGCGGGATCATCGATACGGAACTGTATCGTGAGCACCTCCTCTCCTCATGCGGCTGATCAAGGGATGGAAGGATCAGCTGCCCTGATCCCACCCCTCTCTCCTCTTTCAGATTTCCAGGGGTATCCACGCCTTGCAGAGATGCAATACCGTTAAATTCGTGCGACTCCTCTCTTCTTTCCTCTGTTCCCTCGCGTGAGAACCCCCTGAAAAATCGACAATTCAGCGATCAAAAACCCATGAGGCACAATCAGCGCGGGAGTGGGGATGTGAAAGACGGGAGGCAACGAGGTATCTGCCAGGCCATCAGGTTCCGGCAGTGAAAGGTTCAAACTGAACAACGACCAATGATATTCCTGACGAATGGAAACGTTCCCAGCTTCCGGATGCAGGTTCTGCCACGAAGGTGCAAAGATGGTCCTCTTCATCACGGGAGTATGCCATCGCTCCTGCTGGTACTGCCCGCTCTCCCGTGAAAGAAAAGGAAAGGATCAGGTGTATGCCAATGAACACCGTATCTCCAGCCCTGACGAAGCAATCGCCGAAGCAAGGAACATGCGTGCAAAGGGCACCGGCATCACCGGGGGAGAACCCCTCGGGGTTCCTGACCGGGTACTCAGCTATGCCAGACGATTGAAAGAAGAGTTTGGGCCAGGGCACCATATCCACCTGTATACCTCCTATGCACCCTCAGAAAAGGAATTATCGGAGTTCCTGGGTGTGATCGATGAGATCCGGATGCATCCTCCTGTCAGCTGCTGGAAGGAGATTGGAACAAGTGAATACCTCAGGTCAGCGGAGGTGGCATCTGCCATGGGTTTCGAGACAGGATTCGAAGTGCCCGCGCTGCCTGAAATTGACCTGCTGATCCCGGCTCTTTCCCATCTCCACTTCCTGAACATCAATGAGCTGGAATGGGGAGAGACCAACGCCCATGAGATGCGAAGGCAACACCTCGCCCTTGAGGATTCGATCCATAACGCGGTTGAGGGATCCCGCGCCTGGTGCCGGAACATCGTTAAGAATGAAAATGTCTATTTCTGCAGCTCTGCCTTCAAGGATTCGGTTCAGCTCAGGAACCGGCTCATCAGGACAGCGGAGACCACGGCTCGTCCTTTCGATGAGATCAGTGACGATGGGACGATCATCTACGGGAGGATTGAAGGTGCCCTTTCAGTCCCGGAGGCCGTCCGTGAACTCGGGCCTGGAATGTATGAAGAGCAGGAGGGAGCAATTGAGACGGCCTGGTGGATTCTGTTCGAACGAGGGGACGAGATAGAAGGGACAAAGTGTATTATCGAGCGGTACCCGAACCGCGGTATTATCGTCGAGGTGACCCCCCTCAGATGATCAGGGATCTCCTCGAATCGGTGTATGAACGATCCCTGATGGCCCAGATACGGCATATACCCCACCATGTGGCAATCATCCAGGACGGAAACAGGAGGTTTGCGACATCACGCGGACTTATCCGGAAGGAAGGGCATCGTGCGGGAGCAGATCGCACAGAGAAGGTGCTTGAATGGTCCCATGACCTGGGGATACAGCACATCACGCTGTATTCGTTCTCGACCGAGAACCTCTCCCGCGATGGGGAAGAGGTAAAAGATCTGTTTGACCTCTTCAAGGACCGGTTCAATCGGGTGGTGACCGATGAAAGAGTTCACCGGGACCGGATCCGGGTCAGGATGGTCGGGGACAGGGCGCTCCTCCCTGATGATCTCATCTCTGTCATCACCCGGGCAGAAGAGGCAACCCGGGAGTACGATTCGTATTATCTCAATGTTGCACTGGCCTATGGCGGCAGGAACGAGATTGTGCGGGCAGCACGGGAGATCCTGGAAAAAGTGACCAGTGGCCATCACACTCCAGAACAGATTGATGCCGCGCTGGTGGAGCGGCACCTCTGTGCAGACCATAATCTCCCCCCCGTCGACCTTGTCATACGTACCGGAAACGAATGCCGCACGTCAAACTTCCTCCCCTGGCTTGCAAACGGCCATGAATCTGCGGTTTATTTCTGCGCCCCCTTCTGGCCGCTGTTCAGGAAGATCGATCTCCTCAGGGCGATCCGGGTATATTCGCAACGGCGTGATGCTCTTGCAGCCTGAACAGAACCCCCTCTGCTATTTTCCAAATTTTCTGACCCTCGCCTGGTAATCGCGGAGTGCACGCAGAAAGTCAATCTTTCGGAAGAGGTCCCAGTTGACATCTGAAAAGAACAGCTCTGAGTAGACTGACTGCCAGATCAGGAAGTCAGTCAGGTGAGAGCCCCCGGTCTTTATCACGAGGTCCGGAACAGAGGGGAAAGCGAGGTATTTTTCAAATGTCTGCTCTGACACTGATTCCGGGGATTCCCCAACTTCGGCCATCTTCCGGATACAAGAGACGATCTCCTCCCTGCCGCTCTTCCCCACCGCCACGCAGACGTCTACACCATCTCCGAGCGTTTCGGTAGTCTCACCAATGTGGAGGTGCAAGCGTGCATGTTCCCCTACCTTCCGTATGAGGGGAAGATAGGGCTCTATCTGCACGGGATCAGGGGTGCTGATATGGAACGTGAGCCCCTTTATTGCCGGAAAAGGAAGACCTCCATCACCGGTAACGTTCCGCTTATCTCCTGCAAAATGGCCGTTGACAAACAGGCACCAGCTCGTGACCTCATTCAGTTTCCGGGGTGAAGCCTGCAGGTCTGATGCAGTTATCATGAAACAGATATGCCCTGGCAGGACCTCTATTCCGCGGAGAAGAATCCATTCGTATATCCGGCGAATCATTCCACCCACTCCAGGAGACCGGATCCATTCAGGGTATTGAGGATGTCCTGCCTCGATGCCCATCCCCTCCGGCAGGTAGTAATGCCGTACTCCATATGCAGCAGTTCAGCCTTTTCATGGGCATCGGTACCGATCGCAATCCTGACCCCTTTCTCAACCGCCTCCCGGATATATCCGTCATCAAGATCGATCCGGTACGGAGATGCGTTGCATTCAAGAGCAGTTCCGGTCTCTCTGGCTCTTTCAATCACTCTGCTCATGTCAACCGCATACCCCTGCCGCTTCCCAATGAGCCGTCCGGTCGGGTGCCCGATGATATCCACGTGGTCATGCTCAATGGCGGCGAGGATGCGTCGCGTGATGATATCCTGTGGCTGTGAAAATCCTGAATGAATTGATGCAATCACTATCTCCAGGTCACCGAGGGCCCGGTTTGGCAGCCCCAGGGTGCCATCAGCGAGGATATCGACCTCTACTCCATGGATGATACGGCAGGAAGAAGAGCGGTTCTGAAGCTCAATCTCGTGCGCCTGCTTCGAGAGAGCATCCTCATCAAGACCATGGGCTATTCCCAATGTGGATGAATGGTCGGAACAAACGATATATTCATACCCTCGTTCCTCCCCAGATGTTCCAAGGTCCTTAATGGAAAGACTACCATCGCTCCAGGTACTGTGAACATGGAGATCTCCCCTGATATCATCCTGCTCTACAAGGGGAGGCAGGGCATGGGACAACGCCCGTTCCACCTCACCCCAGTCCTCCCGAAGCTCAGGAACTACATAGTCAAGACCGAGGAACGACAACAGTTCTGCCTCAGTGGAGAACTCCCAAAGCGACCCGTCAGAGCGATCTTCAATACCATACTCGTTCAGCTTGTAACCACGGCTTATTGCGATCTCCCTCAGTTTTATGTTGAATGCTTTCGAGCCGGTCAGGTAGAGGAGCATGGATCCAAACTGTCGCGGCTTTGAGAAACGGACATCCACTCTCTTTCCAAGGATCCGAAGGGAGGTCTTCCGGTCGCCTGCGTCGATCACCGCATCCGCAATGGCCCGCAGCCTGGGATTCAGACGATCGGGGGATTCGGTTGTCACCACATCGATGTCCCCCACACTGCTCTTTCCCCTCCGGTAACTGCCGGCAAACTCGTAAGTACCTGGTTCAAGGACGGGTCGTATCTTCCCGGCCACTGCATCTGCCTCCTCACGGTTCATCCTCCCTGACTGGTCCCGGTACATTGTTATGGCTTTGAGGAATCCCTCCTCTTTTTTCTCTCCGAATCCCTTGATTGCCCTGATACGATGACCTTTTGCTGCCCGTTCCAGATCGTCGATACTCTGGATATTCATCTTCTTCCAGAGGGTAGAGACGGTTTTCGGGCCGATTCCCTCAAGATGCAGGAGTTCGATCAGGCTTTCGGGAATCCCGGATTTTACTTCTTCGAGCTCATCAAAGGTCCCCTTTTCAGCAATTTCACGGACCTTCCGCACAATATTTTTCCCGATCCCTTCGATCCCCGAGAGTGCCGTATCATCCATGGCTGTAACCGGCGTTGCAAGTCTCTCGATACTCTCGGAGGCCCGGTAGAAGGCCCGGATTTTAAAGATATTATCCCCTTTTATCTCGAGGATCTGGCCCATGAGGTTCAGCTGCGCCGCAACCTGCTGGTTTGTCACTTCCATCTGGCCGGATCACTCCTCCTGCACTTCTTATCCTCTTCAGTTGATCAGTTCCCCTGATATGCATTTCTTCCCTGACGTCGTCCGGGAAGAAACGACCTGATACCGGGAAGAACTGTTGATCAGGAGATGTATCATCCAAATTCATAAGTGCATCCATGTCGAACCATCTTTGCATGGAGACCACCTCCTTACGGGAAGATATTCTTGAAGCTCTCTACAAGATCCATTTCTCTGGCAGGGCTGCACCCGTAGTGGAGGACCTGGCTACGATGCTTGGAAAAGCACCCGGGGAACTCCGGCCGGTACTCGACCTTCTTGAGAAGGGTGGGACCCTTGTATCCAACCCGGACGGCACGCTCACCCTCACCCCTACAGGGAGTGAAATAGGCGGGAGGGTGATGCGGAAGCATAGGATCCTTGAATGTTTCTTTTCAGAGATGCTCGGAATGTCCCCGGACACTGCATCGGAGGAGGCATGTACGCTTGAACATGGCGTCTCTGACGAGGCAATCGAACGTCTTGGGAGATATATCGAGAAACGCCCTGGCAGGGGAGCAGGGTCCCGCAGAACACGGAAGGGGAAGCGGTGGCAGGCGTTAAGCCTGGCCGAGGCAGACGAGGGGGATACCCTTACTGTCGCGGGCGTGCGGTGCGAGGGTCCGGGAACCCGCCTGAACGATCTCGGCCTGTTCCCCGGCACTGAAATCAGCGTGGTCCGGAAGATTCCCGGAAATGGAATCGTGGTAAGGGTCAAGGATTGCAATATTGCTCTGAGCCAGGAAGTTGCAGCTTTTGTCCTTGTGGAGCGGACCGGATGAAGGTCGGGCTGATCGGGAATCCAAACGTCGGCAAATCAGTGATATTCCACCAGCTGACCGGGGTCGGAGTGGAGGTCAGTAATTACCCCGGGACCACCATCAACCGGCAGGCCGGGACCACCTGTTTTCAGAGGGCAATCATCGAATTTATCGATCTCCCTGGCACCTATTCCCTGGAAGGAGATTCTGAAGAGGAAAAGATCGTTAGATCCTTTATTGATTCGGACGAAGCTGAGGTCATCGTCGCGGTGCTCGATGCCGGGCGCCTGCACCTGTTCCCGTTCTCCCCGCACCGCGCGACCTACGAGCCGCTGCATCCGCTCAAGTTCCAGAACTTCGCGCCCTACCAGGACTACATGGAGGCGGCCACG
>JAKLGZ010000058.1 GCA_022710385.1 Methanoregula sp. | reverse complement strand
CTTCTGCCCAGACGGTTCCATTGCGACAGAGGATCCCAAAAACCGGTTGCTTCTTCGTGCCTCTCCCACGTTTTGTTCCTGCATCCCTGACGGTTTTCCGTTTGTTCTTCCACTGGCCACCCAGATAGGTCTCATCTACTTCCACCGTTCCGGAGAAGATTTCTGGAACATCACGGATTAAAGCTCGTCTGATGATGGTGAGAGCTCGGAGGACTCTTCCTCGTTCAAGAGAAGTGCGGAGAGCAATGTTCTGGCTGCTCTGTTCCAAGAGGAACCACATGATAATCTCCTTCCACTGGTCCCGGGTGAGATACAGGGGGAGTCGGTGAGGTGTGAAGTCATACCGGCACCGGGCACATCGCCTCTTTCCTGTCCCGAGCAAGTACACTTTTTTCGACCTGCATTTTGGACACTGGATCTTAGCCATTCTCCCCTCGTATTTTGGTTACGAGGTTGGTGGTTAAAATACAGCTATACCCTAAAAAAATACAATTCATTTTCAAAAAGAGAGGCTAAAGTCGCCTCATTAGAAGCAGTGGCTACCTTTTTTTGAAGAGATTTTAAAATGTCCGACAAACTTTTATGATATTCGGCACTATCTAAAAGCGCATCCAAACTTCTTTTTCTAAAAGATGATTGCTGAACCACCCCTCTTTCATTCACCACCTTTTTTACCATTCAGATCATTCCAAAATTAATCTAGGTGATTGTGTAGGATCCACCCCTAACCTTTAGTTAGGAAGGGGATATGGATCTTATGGATTTCCGGGAGATCGGCAAGCTCGTTTCTGAAGACCGATTATCTCTCGAGTATCTTTGGAAGAAACGTGGGAATACCGTTTGTCAATCCTGTTCATCCTCTGAGTTCTATTATCACCAGAGGTGGAGAGTACGGTGTAAGGGATGTAAGAAGGACTACTGGCCACTTCAGGGAACCAGGTTCGCGCTCCTCCGAATATCGCCATCACAATGGCTCTCTCTTGTGAAATTATTCGAGCTATCCACCTCTGCAAGGAAGGCCTCCCAAGAGGTCCACCTGAGCTACAAAACCACATTACGAGCCTACGACATTCTTCGACGGGTTCTTGTTGAAGAACTTGCCAAGACAGACGATCTTCTGAAAGGAGAATTAGAAGCAGATGAAGCCTACTTTGGGGGAAAGAGGAAAGGGAAACGTGGTCGAGGTGCAGGAGGCAAGACCATCGTCTACGGGATCTTGGAGAGAGGAGGGAGAGTCTCGGTGAGTATTGTTCAGGATGTCTCTGCCGAGAGTCTTATGACCGAGACGGTGAAGAGGGTGAGAAGAGGCTCCATCGTGTACACAGACAAATGGCGGGGATATGACTCTCTCATGTTCTGTGGCTACAAGCATCTCAATATTGATCATCGTTATAAATTCAAGCAGGGGAAGGTCTATATCAATGGAATTGAAGGATTCTGGGCCTTTGCCAAGGAACGGTTGATTAAGCATCACGGTATCTCACGAAAGAAATTCCTTTTCTATATCAAGGAGATGGAGTGGCGATACAACAATCGGGGGAAAGATTTATTTGAAGTCTTAGTGGATTTGATGTTACACTAAAGGGTGTTAGGGGTCGATGTTACCTAATCGCCTTAATCTATTCCTATCTGTTGCTTTACTAGGCTCTATTTTTTTCTAAACTTCTCTCCCATCGGTCTCAGGCCACTGCGGCCTATCTGGCTCCTCCCCATGTCGGTAGGATATCCACCCCCCGCCCTTTCATCGCGCCGGGGGATAGGCAAGTATCCCCCTCTCTCCGCACCCTTCGGGGCCGGGCTCCTCCTCTCCCCCGGGGGAGAGGCAGTGATCAAGAAATCCCCCTTTCAGGGCAAGGGGCGGACCGGGATCTCACAGGCCGACCGGTTGACCTGCCGGATGGAGAACCGAAGCGAAAGCGGAGCAATCGGCCGGGAGAGTCAATCCTGTCGGTCGTTCATATGATCAAGACAACCAAGTCCAGCGCAGCGGAGGCCGCTACCGAACGCAGTGAGGGCGTTGCCGGAGCGGAGCGTTGGCATGTCCCGGCCAACCTCCCGCAGGGTCGAAATCGATTGCGTAGAATATGCAGGACGCATACAGAATAAGTAACTTGATATCACTTTCACGCCGCGTGGCGGCACTATATCATCTCTCCCGCCGATGATTATGTGGTGAGAAACACCATGCGTTACAACAATCCAACCTTCGAGCACATCGGCAGCGTGAAGAACGCCGAGGGTGTGCTCCGCATCGACATCAAGACCCGCCAGTGCGTCATTGCAAAGGGTGACGTGCAGCGCCTTATCGAGCGATGGCCGGTCAGCATCTACGATATTGCCGAGGTCATCAGCACCTGCGGGCAGCCGGAGGCAATCGGCCAGGCCTGGATCTCCCGGTCCGGCAAGGCGGTCATGTTCCGGATCAATGGCTTCTCTTATGTGTCTCCCTTGTCCCAGGTGAAGGGCATTCTGGCCGGCGAGAAGAAATATGCCCACCTTGCCATGATTGTCGAGCAGCCCGAACCGGGATGCCCGGCAGGTGCTGCAGCATCGGCAGGAGTTGCGGGGGTCTCGGCATGAGCACCCAGGTCATCGTTCAGAGCCAGGAACGCTATCCCATCGTGGTGTCGTTCACCTCTCACAACCTTGAATGGCTGGAGGCCATGCGGAAAGAGTTCAACCGGAGGTTTGACAACGATCTGACCCTTGAACAAATCCTCGAGGGTGCGATCATCAATGAGATCTGGAAGTTGTCTCGCGAGATGTACCTGAGCGAGGAGCAGACCTTCAGGATCGGGATAGAGGGGGATCTATGACCCTCACCTCTACCTTCTCGAATGACGACATTATCTTCGCGTTTACTCGGGCCGATGCCTTAAGCGATGGAGTTTTGGTCGCATTATCAGACCAGATGGTCAACGAAGCAGGGATCAAGGTAAAGGTCGCAGTGACCCGTGCGGTGTGGGATGATTACCTTTTACCGTCCTACCTTGACGAGCTACCCGGCCAGAGTATGGAAGGGAGGACCTGGGACCTGCTCTGGATGTTTGGGTGTGCCGCGAGGAGAAGCCGGCATACCAGCACGATACAGTTCCGGGTTCTGTTCGCGACCATGGGAGAATCGGGATCAATTGTCACCGAGGATGTGCTGCTGAAGGCAGTATGTGGTCCCGGTGACGAGGGCGAGCCGGTGATTACCATTATGCTTCCTGAGGAGGACTAACCCATGGAAGAAGTGATTGTGAAGAAGATTATTGAAGGGCCGGTGTTCCAGGACAGCATTGAGATAGGAACGCCGGGAAAGGGTGGTGCAATCAAGATCTATGGTGACTTCGGCCAGCCTGATGAGTTTGAGAAGAGGATCCGGGACGCGGTCCTCCTACGGAGGATGACCGTGGACCTCATGGAGGGGCAATGACCACCCCAAAATTTTACACGACAGAAGAAGTTGCGGAGATGTTGAAACTGAACGTCCGGACCGTCCGGGCGATGATCAACCAGAAGCGGCTGCGGGCCGTGAAGATTGGGAACGAGTACCGGGTCACTGACGACCACCTGCGCCAGTTCATCGAGGACTACCAGACATAGACGCCGGGGAGATCTCCGATCCGAAACACCATGCGTTACTATGAGAGTATTCAGACCGGCCGCGGCCCCGGCTGAATAGTACATAGCCGACCCTTCATATTTCTGTTCTGGTATCCCTCCTGCAGGTCCCACCACCGCCTCCCGCCTTGCCGGCCCACGACTGCTCGATTTCAACGAGCCGTAACCGGGGCCGTCTTCCCACCCATTCGGTATACTAGGGCCTAGTCTACGCTCGTCACCCCTCGACATCGGGCTGATGCCCTCAGTAACCGGGGGCTCCTCGCTGCTCCCTGGTTTCCCCGATAGATGACGGTCGACCGTGCTCGGCTCCACTCCATCCGGTCCGTTGCGCTCGCACCGTCTCCCTGGTCTTTCATCTTAGGCTGGTGTTATGGGGACGCCCGTGATTTCGTCACAGGCTCCTCATCACCGGCTGCACCATCCCGCTCCTCGCGGACCGTTGCACGGACCGCTCGTCGCTGATGCATAAAATCCTTTGACGTTTCTCATAATGCCCCAGAAAAGGTCAGTGCCCAAAGGGCATCCATCATGATCACTGCCTCTCCCTTGGGAGAGGAGGAGGCCGTCCCATCAGGGCGAGGAGCGAAGGGGGTAGCAGTGCCCCCCTGGAAGCGACGAGAGGCTGGAGGAGTGGGTGGCCGCAGCGGCCCGAGCGAGTGCCGGTTACGACACGCATCAGCGGGTCGTCGTGCGGTCGCGAGTCATCGAGCGTCTGATATAGAATACCCCAGCTGAAAAAAGTGATAAATTACTTAATCTCGATTTTCCGACGCCTTTCTTCAGGTCGCGGTTCCTTTTTGGGGATAGTCAGTTCGAGCACCCCATTGTTCATCGATCCATCTGCCTTATTCGGATCGACCTCCTCAGGAAAATCGATACTCCTTTTGAAGCCGGAATAATACCGCTCCCGGTGAAGATAATTCTTCTCTTTCTTCTCGGTTTCTTCCTTTCTCTGGCCCTGGATAGAGAGACTCTCGTTGTTGAGGTTCACTTCGACATCCTCTTTGGACAGCCCGGGGAGCTCCACATGGACCTTATAGTGATCTCCTTCGTCGATAAGATCCAATGGCGCATACTGGAACAACTGCCATTCGGAGAGATCATGGGGGAAGTCCTGCGGGAAGTACGGCCGCATGAGACTGTCGACAGATCTCCTGAAATCATCAAAGATCGAGTCAAAGTCCCTGACGAATCCAGGTGTCCGGGTCCGCGGTTCAAGAGAAGTGCCTGGTGTAGCAGGAGACACTTCTGTACCTTTTTTCTTTTTGAAGAGATCCATAGGTGTTCCCTCCTATACTAACTTATGGTTAGCAATAATGAAATATAAACCTAATTTATTAGGCAAATCCGGTTCGTAAGGAAGAGCCGTGGGGAAAAATGGAATCGGAGGGTGAGATCCCCCTCCATCAGGGTACTCCTGCGAAAGAATGATAGGACACATCATTCACCTTTGGCGAACGATTTTTTCAGTTCCTTGAATACCGTCTCCCGGGTCCCTGGTTCCTTCTCATCACGCCGCAGCGATCCGTATCGGAGCAGTAACGTCAATGAGATAAGAAGGATTGCAATCGCGACGAGTATGAAGGGATCGATGCCCAGGATACCATGGAGGATGACCTCCCTGAGGATGGAGACAATGCCCACCTCAATCATAATATCCACGGCAATACGATGCTCCCTGAGGTAGATGATTAGGAGCCGGTATATCTCGACCAGTACGAGGATATAGATCAGCTCCGAAGCAATATACTGGAAATTGAACGGCTCCAAGAATTCATAGAACATCCCCACTAACGACTTGATCATGAGCGCAAAAAGCAATAAGCATATGGCGATGACGATGATATCCTGGATGTTCTCAAGCAGGCGTCGAAAGATATTGTGGATGTCATAGTAGGATGGTCCGTTCACCTCGCCTACCCCCATTATCTCCCTATCTCTGAACAATACCAAACGCTTTATCAATCTCAGTTGCCGCCACCTCGAGATCGTCAAGCATCCGGAGAACATCTTTCCGGATCTCCTGGACCATGGAACGGAGGCTGTTTCCCCGGAGGTAAATCAACCGCTTGTGGCGGTATACCGCCCCAGCGTCCACGAGGTTCCTGATATGATGGTTGATCCGCGAGCTGGAGACGGCGAGGTCCTGGGCGATGACATCCACGGGCAAGCCCTTTTCATGGGGCTGGTGTTCGAGCAGAGCGAAGAGGACACGGGTAGCGACCCGCTCCACGTCCCTCCCCTCGCCAATACCGAGGCTGTTACAGAACCACTGGAGATCATCATCCTCATCCCGGAGTGGCGGCCGCTCAATCTGCTTGACCAGGATCTGCCTCATGGTAACCGATTACAAAATCTCTCTCCGCAGGATAAATAAGTTTGCAACAATATTCAAATGATATCAATATTATTGACAATTTTTAAATATATTCGATACTAAACCAATAGAATGCAATAATTTCCAGAGGTGCATATGAGTGAAGGAAATTATTCCCATCGGAGAAAGGGTTCTGATAAAACCCCTGAAAATGGAAGAGATGACAAGAAGTGGCATCTACATTCCAGAGTCCGCCCAGGAACATCGAAAAGAAGGATCCGTCATCGCGGTAGGGAGTCGGGATGATGGTTCTGCACTTCCCTTAAAGCCTGGAGATCATGTGCTGTATGGGGGATACAGTGCGGATAAATTCGAGATGGACGGAGAAAATTACGTTTTTGTTCCCTTCAAGGACATTCTGGCGAAAATTGAATAGGGTGGCTGAATATGGCGACATCCAAACAGCTGATGTTTGACGAAGAGGCCCGGAAGGCCCTTCTCTCAGGTGTCAATAAAGTAGCGGACACGGTCAAGATCACGCTTGGCCCGAAAGGGCGGTATGTGGTGATCGACAAGGCCATGAACCCTATCGTGACAAACGATGGGGTGACGATAGCAAAAGAGATCTCCCTTCACGACAAGTTCGAGAATATCGGCGCAAAGCTGGTCAAAGAGGTTGCCCAGAAGACCCAGGACAAGACCGGTGATGGGACAACAACGGCAACTCTTCTTGCGCAGGCTATTCTTACCGAAGGCCTGAAGAATATTACCTCGGGGGCCAACCCGATAGAGATTAAGCGGGGCATTGATGCGGCGATTGCAGACGTTGTTGGGTACATCGGCTCGACCAGTGTGCCGGTCAAGGGCAGAGAGGGTATTCTTCAGGTTGCGACGGTATCGGCCAATAATGATGAAGAGATTGGGAAGCTCATCTCGGATGCCATGGAGAAGGTGGGCTATGGCGGGCTCATCACGGTCGAGGATGCAAAAAGCCTTGAAACCAGCCTCAATGTTGTAAAGGGGATGCAGTTTGATCGCGGATTCATCTCTCCGTATATGGTAACGGATCATGAGAGGATGACCTGCGAGTATGAGGACCCCAATATCCTGATTACCGACAGAAAGATTACTTCGCTCAAACAGATGATCCCCGTCCTCGAAATGGCCTCCCAGGAAGGAAAACCGCTCCTTATCATTGCGGAAGATGTCGAAGGTGAAGCCCTGGCCGCACTCATCCTGAATATCATCCGCGGATCCTTCAAGGTCTGTGCGGTCAAGGCACCAGGATATGGAGAGGAGCGAAAAGCTATCCTCGAAGATATTGCAATCCTCACCGGCGCGACGGTTATATCAGAAGAGCGTGGCATGAAACTTGAAAATGTATCTCGCGCTGCACTGGGATCCGCCCACACCGTCAAGACAGATGGAGAGAAGACCCTTATTGTTGAAGGAAAGGGTGACCGGAAAGCACTCGATGACCGGATGCACCTGATCGAGTCGCAGATCAATATCACAGATTCCGAGTTCAGGAAAGAGGAACTGAAAAAGCGACTTGGAAATCTCAGTGGCGGTGTTGCGGTCATCAAGGTGGGTGCAGCAACCGAGACCGAATTGAAGGAGAAGAAGATGCGCATTGATGATGCGCTGAACGCCACGAAGGCAGCCGTAGAAGAAGGAGTGGTACCCGGGGGCGGTGTTACACTCTTCCGTGCCATCGGGTCTCTCGACAGGTTATCCTTTGATGATGACCGGAAGATCGGTGTCGCTATTGTAAGGCGTGCATTAGAAGAGCCATTGAGGCAGATCGCAAAGAATGCCGGCGTTGAGGGTGCAGAAGTCATCGCCACTATCAAGGGACACGAAGAAAATGGGTTTGGGTATAACGCAAAGACCGGCGCCTACGAAAACCTCATGGAGCAGGGGGTCATCGATCCGGCCAAGGTA
The DNA here is from genome assembly GCA_022710385.1 of Methanoregula sp. Lineage (GTDB taxonomy): Archaea > Halobacteriota > Methanomicrobia > Methanomicrobiales > Methanospirillaceae > UBA9949. The sequence goes on along the minus strand of JAKLGZ010000058.1, from coordinate 1,091 downwards.
GTGAGAATTGGCCTCCAGAATGCAGGGTCGATTGCAGGCATGATCCTTTCCACCGAAGTTGCTATTACCGATTTCGATGAGGAGAAAGATAAGCAGAGTGCAGCTATCATCATCTAATAAAAAGTAGATTTCGCCTCATTTTTTTGAGTTTTAGCATTCTGCCGCACGGTCATTTCGCTATAAAAACTCCCTTACACTTTTTCACCCGCATTTCTGCGCGAGCACAAAAATAACTGATTTACGGGCTCCGTTGACAACCCGGCTGGGGCTTCAGAACCCCATGGTTAAATTCCTTAACGAGAGGAGTATCCTTCGGCCGCAGCGGCCCGAGCGAGCGCCGGTTACCGAGTGCATCAGCACGAGGTCGAGCGCTGCGAGTCACTGAGCGTTAGTATGTGTACGGTACTCAGCGACGAGCACGCTGCGCAGCATGGTGCGAGGAGCGGGATGGAACAGCTGCCGGCGAGGAGTGGAACGACAAAGCCGGGAGCGTCATCAGGACATGAACTTGAAAGAGAAGCAGGGGGACGTTGCGAGAGAAGCGAAGCGGAACGAGCATGGTGCCCCGTCACCAGAATACGATCAGCTCCCGGGGCGGCGCCCACGCGGCGGGGGGCGAAGCCCCTCCTTCAAGCGTCAGATAAAACAATCAAAGGGTATTGAGGTCCAGCCTGTACCCTCCTGCATGGGAACAGGCTGCCCGATTTCCAAGGTCGTGAGGCGAACGGACACCGTTTTCTTATGGCTGCGATACAGGTGATAGAGATCCCGGATGAAGAATAGGGGTGGTGCAGGAGTGCACCACCAGCCTTCCCTCTGTGATGCCTCTTGGGAGAGGCAAGAGAAGATAGGAGAGGGGAGATAAAGGAGCCACCGGAGCGGTCAGAACCTTACACCGGCTTCTCAATTCCCGATCCTTTCATCAGGCCATACTCAATCTCGTAGAACCCTCCGCCCCGGTCCTGGTAGGTGAGGTAGTAGTGCGTAAGCCGTTTCTCCTCGGCCTCCTCTATCTGCCGGAGCAGGGTGGCCTGGTTCGTCGAGTCATGCCCGACTAATACCCACCGGCGGGTCTCGTCGCTCATCTTCCA
>JAKLGZ010000057.1 GCA_022710385.1 Methanoregula sp. | reverse complement strand
TGGATCCCTGCATCTCGCCCATCGCAAAATCGAACCGTGCCTTTATCGTCGGCGGGAGGTTCTGTTCCGGAATTTTTTCAAAGCCAAACTGACGATAAAATTCCACCAGGCCGAGGGTGGAATGCATATACAGTATCTCATTCCCACAGGCTGACACCAATGGCTGCATGACATCCCGTGCATATCCCCTTCCCCTGAAGTCATCGAGGGTGAAGACTCCATCCACTTCGAGCCCGTCCGGATGGCGCCTGCACCTGGCAATCGCCACAAGCATCCCTTCAACGAATACACCGAAGATACGGTCAGTGCGGGAGTCTGCCTTCTGCTGATGGTAATGAGCCCACACTTTTTCTGCAAGCGGGAATTCATCCTTCTCAAGCTCCCGCACCGAAACGTCAAGCGTGATATCGGGATAGAGCAAACATACCGGTATTTTTGCCTTCTTTACCACTTCCTCGGCAGTGCTTCCAATCGGGAGACTCCTGGTAAAATCCGAAGCCCCTAACCGTGGGAGAGCAACCAGGGTTGCTTTCTCCTCAAGGGCCATCGTACATATCATCTCTGCGGGCTTTCCGAACCGCAGAAGCAGCTTTACCTTTGTGCTGCTTTCGTTGTAGCGCTTCCCAAGATCCTGGAGTTGGAGATACGCTCCGCTGATTGCCTGATCGAGCTCCTTCCTGTTGTCTGCATTCGGGATAATATTGAGTAGAACGATCTCATCGATGAAGCTCCGGGCCATGAGAGAGGACAACCTCTCGAGGCAGGGTTTTGAGAAGTCCACCGGATACAGAACTCTTGAAAACAGGGGCGTTTGGTTCGTCTTCGGTTCTGGTGATTTTTGAAAGGGAAGAGCCAGGCCCGGGTGATGGGTAATAAGGACATCAGTTGTGGCATTACGGACAATCTTCGATGAGACAGAACCGAGAAGCAGGCCTTCGACAACCCCTTTCCCACGGGCTCCCAGCATGATGAGATCCACCTGTTCTTTCCGTGCGTACGAGAGAATTAATCCAGGGATGTCCCGCCCGTCCGCTTTGAGGATGATGGTGCGGACTGTATTCCCCCTTGCCACGAGCCTCACTTTCTCTGCCCCCAGGCTCTGTTCAACAGAACTCGATGAGGGTTGGTGATTACCAATGATTCTCCGTGTCGACACGGAACCCCCCTCAGCCACATGGAGCAGGATTATTTCATGTTCACCCGGAATACCTGACACCATATCGGCTGTCATCCGGGAATATTCAGAGAAATCGGTAGGAAGCAGGATCAGGTGAGACATGGTTGCCCTCGACTGTTACCAGGTGTATTCTGTTAGATCGACCTGATGCTATTAATAGCACACTATTTTCATGAGGCGTCGTGGGGGAAAACAGAAACATTGATACCCGAAGCTACAGAGCACATGATGAGGGCATACAAATGCATGGTACCGGACGGGATCCTGTGAGAGAGGCGATGATGCGCCATGAGGAGCGGCAGGAACAGAACCTTTCCATCCTGATAAAACAACTTTCCGATCCCAATTCCACCCTTCGCGCCCGGTCAGCAGAGTCATTGGGGAACATGGGTGACGAACGTGCAGTGGAACCCCTTATTCTTCTCCTGGGAGACCAAGTCCCAGATGTCGTCTGGGTAGCTATCAGGGCGCTTGGAACCCTGCGGGATCCCCGGGCATTTGAACCACTCATCCGGTGCATTGACAGTCCGGACCGGTGGACGCGCCAGGGAGCTGCATGGGCATTGGGAGAACTTGGTGATCCCAAGGCGGGTCCGGTGATCATCACACTCCTGACCGACAAAAAAAAAGGGGTGAGACAATCAGCTGCTGAAGCCCTGGGAAAGATCGGCGAGATACGATACAAAGAATATCTGGAACCGCTGCTTGACGACGAGGAACTGGAGGTCCGTCATACCGCACGCGAGGCACTGAAGAAGCTGAAATAGGAGGAGTTATTCATCAGGATATGGCATGATCTGGGATCATACTCCTCGATCAGCGAGGCTGTGAGAACGGACCCCCGGAGACCGAAAGGATTCTAAAAACGAAGTGCTCTGGCTTCAGAGCTCAAGTGGTTCGAAGCCATTTTTAAAGACTTTTCCGAACTGGACTTTTATCTTTGGATCGAGGGCACAGACCGGACAGACATAATCCTCAGGGAGATCCTCAAAGGCCGTCCCCACCTTTATTCCCCGATGTGGCTCACCCCTCTTCTGGTCGTAGACATACCCGCAGACTGAGCAAACCCAGCGTGTTGGCACCCACTCCTCAAATCCCCATTTTCCAATCTTCCCCTTCCCCTGCATCCCGCAGATGGGGCAGATATATGACTCGGGAAGATCGTCAAATTTGGTACCGGCAGGAATGCCGTTATGTGGCTCTCCCCGCAGTGGTGAATAGATATATCCGCAGACCCTGCACTTGTATCGCTCGACTGGCGGCATGTTTCTTCTCCTTCACTCTAGGAACTCATCTCAAACCAGATAAATCTATTTTTTCTGGAACAGGGCTGTTATTGTTCCTGACATGCCTCGTTAAGCACCCTTAAGAGAATCAGAGCCCAATGACAGACGGGGGATAAAATGAGAATGACTCCTTCTGGTATCATAGCACTTATCCTGATACTTACTACCCTCCTTTCAGGTTGTGTTTTCAATCCTGAATTACTCCCGGAAAGGGATGATGCAAACGTTACCGCCCTGACCTCAGTGGAAATAAGGGAGTATCAGGGGGAGCGTCTCTCGTCAATCACCGATTTTCGAGAAAATTCTCTCGAAGGCCCCCAGTACATCAACCAGTCAGCGTACCTGCTGGAGATTAATGGGCTTGTATCGCACCCTCTTCTCCTTCCCTATGAAAAGGTGATCACAGAATACCCTCCCTTCCAGAAAAAAGTCACCCTCTTCTGTGTTGAAGGATGGGAAGTGACAATACTCTGGGAGGGGGTGAGGGTAAAAGATTTGCTCAACGAGGCTGGAGTGAATCCTGCCGCTAACACAGTGATATTTTATGCAGCAGATGGTTATTCAACGTCTCTTCCTCTTGACTATATTGAGGACCGCGATATTCTCCTGGCATATTCCATGAACGGCGTTACACTTCCTGCCGAGAGAGGTTTTCCCTTCCAGCTTGTGGCGGAAGATCGATGGGGTTACAAATGGATCAAATGGGTAACGAGAATCGAGGTGTCTGATGATCCATCCTACCGTGGCTATTGGGAGAAGAGGGGATTTTCGCAGAGTGGAGAGCGGTAGCGAGATTTTTTGTAAATATGAGCGACTGATAGTTCAGACAGAGTCCACGAACATATATGATTAGCATGAAAGGTAATGGTATGAAAATGGTGGAGAGTGGATTTTTCAGGGAAGAAGTTGAGTGTCTCCCACGCGATGACCTCAATGCTCTTATTGATGAAAGGGTTCGGTACACTATCCGGTATGCTGCAGAACATTCACCCTTTTATCATGCATGGTTCCGGAAGCACCGGATTGATCCCGCCTCGGTAGAAACCCATCAGGATCTGATCAAACTACCCTTGATATCCGGATCGACCATCCGCGAGAACCAACCCCCGGTCACAAAGGAGTTCATGTTCCGGAGCGTGGAGTGGAGCGACGTCTTCACCATCCATGAGACCTCAGGAACATCAGGGATCCCGAAGAGTTTCTTTCTCACATGGGAAGACTGGCTCATGTACGCGGAAAAATATGCCAGGAGTTTCGTTTCCCAGGGTTTCTCCCATGGAGACAGGATCGTAATTTGCGCGTCATATGGTATGAACGTCGGCGCGAACACCATGACGCTTGCTGCCCGCGACATCCATGCTACCATCATCCCCATTGGAAAATGCAATTTTCCAGCCAGAATCATCAACAGCTACCACCCGACCGGGATCGTGGGGAGTGTCTTCAAGCTCCTTCGCCTTGCAGAACGGATGAGGGCTGAAGGGATCAAGCCGGAGGAATCCTCAATCAGGGCGCTTATTGTCGGGGGAGAGAGTTTTGCCGATGAGTCACGGGCCTACGTATCAGAGGTCTGGGACCGTGAAGTGTTCAATACCTATGGAAGTACGGAAGGGACGATGTGCGGAGAATGCCATGTACGGCAGGGTCTCCATGTACCTGAGGATCTCGTCCACCTCGACGTGTATGATCCCACGCTCGGTGATTTTGTGGAGGACGGAGAATGCGGAAGAGCGGTTCTGACGACACTCCTTCCTGTCGGGGGCAAGACAGGAACACTGCTGATCAATTACGATACGGAGGATACGACAGTCGTAACCACCAGGGATACCTGCCCTTGTGGCAGGACCCATATGAAGATCATGAATCCCCAGCGTGAGGCAGAGACCGTGTGGATCCTTGGAACACCGGTAAACAGGGTCGATATCGAACGTGGGGTCTTCCAGAGAGAGAATATGGAGTACCTTTCCGGAGAATACGAAGCTTTTGTCTATGAGAGTGAGGAGACGGCCGATACCGTCCTCAGGGTCAGTTTCGAGACGAAAGGGGTGATCACCGGACCTGAAAAAGAACTCGTGATGGCGAATTTTAAACGATCTTTTTACCGCTACAAGACAGCCCTCTCACGCCTCTCCGGTGACACCTTCTCCCTGGTCTTTTCCTTTACGGAACAGGGGGGGCTGGAACTCTCAAGGATCAAGGGGAGGCCAAAGAGGCTGGTGGACAGGAGAAGTTAGCACCGCAGTACCATCACCGCCGGGGCATCATCCCTGATCCCTGGAACGATAGGTGAAAGTTTTTATTCCACCATGCAGATTGTATAATGCTCTCGGATATGCCCCCTGGTTTCTTCGTTTTGCCGGACACCCCCCAGAATCTGGCATCAACCCCCCCTATCTATCAGGAGTGGTCATACCCGGAGCACATTCAACCGGGAGAGTAATGCTCTCTCCTCAAGCAAAGAAATGTTCTTGTACTCCTTTTCCTGGAAAATACCGCCTGGTACCAATCCCTTTATTCCGAAGGAAAGAGTATACTGCTGAGATATGGCAGACCTCCCAGGGGCACTTATATATTCATTCTCAGCCCTCTTTGTCATCCTCGACCCACTGCTCTCGGTCCCGATTTTCACCTCAATGACCCAGGGGCAGAGTTCATCTGAAATCAACCAGCAGGCCCTGATCGCCGTTGCGGTTGCAGGATTTTTGATGTACCTGTTCCTTTTCTTCAACTTTTTTATCTTTGATACCCTGGGGATCACGCTCGCAAGCTTTCAGGTTGCCGGAGGCATCCTGCTCTTTCTCCTTGGTCTCCAGATGGCCCTCGGTATTGATATCGGGAAGACGAAGGAGCACACCCCCACAGCCGCAGGGGTGATCATTGGAACGCCACTCCTCTGCGGTCCTGGTACAATCACGACAGTTCTCCTTCTCTCGGAAGAAAACGGCATGATCATCACGGCACTTGCCATTGCGCTCGTCCTTGCTGCCACCTGGATTGTTCTTCGGTTTTCCTTCCAGATACAGAAACTCCTTGGAAACACCGTGACTGAAATCCTTGCAAAGATATTGGGGATGCTTGTCGCTGCCATTGCAGTAAGTATCGCTGCAGATGGCATCATCGGTCTGCTCCAGGATTATGGGACGATTTATTCATTCTCACTGAATGTAAAGTAAAATCAATGATTCCTATTTGGGATGAGAGAGACTGGCAATGACTGAACTGATCTTACCCGGGTATAAAGGTCACTACCCGTACTAAAATAAAAGAGACTGGTTTAAAGAATCCGTTCCATATCATCCAGGGTCGCATACCAGACCTCGACCATGTGATGGGGGTGATACCGCATCTTTGCCTCACGGAGTCCGGGGACACCCATGTCACTCTCCCGGTTAATGTAGCGGTACTTTTCTTTTGCGGCGAACGCAGTTTCTGCATTGATAGCCTTGTAAATTCCCTCACAGTCAGGCAGTCCTTTTTCAAAATGGACCACCAGGGTGTCTTCGTTCAGGGGTTCAAAGAGAGAGATTGCGCCGACTTTGCCCACAACCCTGATCAAGAGCCCTCTCATGCCAAGTTCTGCCATATGAGAAAGCGCACAGAGCATTGCCTCTTTCTCGTGCCCTAAAAAAGGTTCGCTGTCACAATTTTTCCACTCGCACCATTCGACAAGAAAGTCGGCTCCTTCATCAAGATTCTGGGTCTCAAGCGGCTCAACAACAGGTTTACAGTTGTTCCGGAACCGGTTCAGGTGGCGCCGTATCGAGAGGTAATCCTTTCCTGGCAGAGTGGCAAGATCCTCGGTCTGGTAGACATATTCGAAGTAATCACGATCGGGATACAGGGGCAAATCAGGATATTCTGAAAGGATCCATGCCCTTTGCGTTGTATCGACCAGTGAGAGGGGGATCTCATTCCCGCTATGGATGCACAGTTCAAAAAGATCAGCAAGAAGTTCCGGATCCCTCCGCCCGATAGGCGGACGATATGAGGTTTTCCCTTCAATGGTGCTTGAAATAAGGATGTTTTCTTTCAGTTGTGCAAACCGGTAGTGAGCATACGAGTTCCAGCATATCATGTTGGAGAAAGTGTTGTCAGAATGTACCTGAGGAAACCTTTGATAGTGGGAGACAAAAAGCGGCCGGTCCTCCAGCCTCACCGGGGAGAAATCAGATACTGACAGCATCGGCACTCACAGCCTCCCACGATACCTCATCGGTATGTGATCTTTCATCCGTGAGAAACCGATTGATGTATAGAATTCTTCCGTACCCGGTTCAGCAATCAGACCTATCCAGGTTATGTTCCTTTCATAACAGAAGGTAAGCAGAGTCCGGAGAATGTTCCGGCCTACGCCTTTTCCGCGAAATTCGGGAATGACCACAAGGTCCTGAATATACCCATCAGCAACGCCATCTGATATGATCCTGCCCATCCCTACCGATCTTCCAGTTGCCTCCTCCACGGCGATAGCAAAGGCAAAACTAGACCTGACCAGGGCAGGCAGATGGGCAGGATCATGGTCCTGCATCCACCATCCTCCGGCTCGGTAGAGATCCACCAGCACAGCACTATCCCACTCTTTTACGACCTGCACGGAAATTCCAGATTCCATCTTCTTTATCCCCGGCACTGGCTTAACACCTGTTCATTGTACACTGTGCTCTGCAATCAGGTCTTGTTCGATGGTCATATCGCTGCACCATGATAGTTCTGTATAAGAGATACACGCAAAAGGGTATGAAACCGATAGGATATCGCTGGGTTTAATGGCTTTCCCTGATGAAAAATGCGGATGGGATTTTGAGGCCAAAACGTCAGTTCCGTTTTCTTACCACATCAATTGCTGAGCAGACCAGTTCCCCGAGCTCTTCTACTGCGAACCGTTCTGAGTTCAGCACGAGGTGATAAGGAGACAGGTCAGCTATGTCAATGCCGTAATACATCCTGTACCGGATCGCTTCAGATGATTCCCGTTCACGCGTCAATTGTGCTGCATCGTCAGAATTTCCAATGAAATCCCGGGTCTGGATACGGCATAACCTGCATTCAAGCGAAGCATAGAGCCAGATCTTCAGTTCTGCTTCCGGAACGAACCATCCTGAGAGGCGGCCTTCGACAATAATATCATCGTTCGCGAGTGCAATCTCCTTCTGCCGTTCATCGATAAGATGGTCAAATGAAGGATCTGACTCTGCAAGCCGTCCGAATTCAGCCAGTTCCATCCCATGTTCCCGCGCCATCTGCCTGAACACCTCACCCGCAGAGATCAGCTCAACATGAAGGGCGCCTGCAATATATCTCGCCAGTGATGTGGTCCCGCTCCCGGGAAGACCACTCACTGTGATCCGCATCAGATGCCCCCGATATTCAGGGCTTTTCTTACCACCTGGCTGATGGTGAGGGAGCAGATCATATACCAGAGGATCCATGCAGGGATGGGGCCAAGGATAAAATCAGAGAGGAGATGAGGACCAAAAAACGGCATGGTGATCCCGATATTATCCACAAAATTATTCAGACGATAAAGAAGCCAGAAGAATATGGGAACTGAAACAATGAGGATATAAGCCATCGGTTTGAACTGCTGCTGAGACATCTCCAGCTGATCCTTCATCATCTTGTCCCGTTTCGAATCGAGCTTCTTGATCCTTTTGTCGTCACCAGAGAGCTGCGCTTCCCGGTATTCCTTCTGAAACGCTTTCATCCGCTCCTGGGTATCCTGCATCTTTTCGTAATCAATAGTATACTTCTGGATGAGAGAGGAGTAGATTGCAGTCAGTGTAGAAAGGACCACGATGAAGATATAAAACGGGAGACTCTCTGCAAGAGGGCCGAATAGTACATCAATGGCTCCGCCAACAGTATCTCGGACCCAGGGGATACTGTAGGAGAATATCAGCACCATCGCCACGACAAGGGCAAGTATCCCTCCGTAACTCCTCTTTGCCATTTCACATTCACCGCAGGATCGCTGCCATGTCTTCGACTGCTTTTTCAAGGAGGTGATCCGCATTCGTGACGTATTTGATGGTACAGCCGGTCATCATCGAATATGCTGCAGCAATGGATCGATTGAACTGCTGATGCTCGCCGATACTGTAGGATCCTTCGAGGTCACGGGTTCTTGTCTCATCGGTCAGCCTCCGGAGGAGGATTTGATCCTCGTCCGTCTCAACGAGGATGATGGTATCCGGCATCAGCTCACGAAGGACCCATTCAGGGAGCCCTGCAAGATAGCCTTTCGGAGTTTTCACCGATGCATGCGTATCGATCAGGACATTTCCCTCCTCTTTTGCCATCTCCTGGGCGGCACGTTTCTGGAGTCGCTTCTGAACATCCTTGTCAAGCCTGCGCATCTCATCCCGGTCTTTCGCGATGCCTTCCTTCTGTGCGACATCGAACATGTACGTCCCAAAGTTCAGGGTCTTGTAGATGATGCCCTCTTGATCCAGGATCTTTAACGCCCCCGTAACTACGGTGGTCTTGCCAACCCCTGGAACACCCGTAACGATTACGCTCCTCCCTTTCATACTTACTCCTTTCCAAAGAATGTCCTCATGA
>JAKLGZ010000056.1 GCA_022710385.1 Methanoregula sp. | reverse complement strand
GTGATTTCGGCACCAGTTCAAGGACTTTGAACTGGGAGATCCCCATCGCCTGGACTATCGCTTCACGTTTGAAGACCGGCCGGGGATCATCGGGATGCCCCCGCTGGAGAACATCGAGGACTATCGCGTTGATCTCTTTTTTATCCGCCTTCATGAAAAAGACCTCAGAGATAGTTCTGCACGATACCGACAATGGCATCGAGCTCTTCGCCGGTGAGAGAGAATTTTTCCTTCGCATAGATCGCCCGGAGTTCATCCCTGCTCCGGGGTGCAGTATTGGCAATGCGGTATGCGATATCGGGTTTCATCTTCTCGAGCGTGAGAAGTTCTTTTACCAGTTCCCGGGACTTGTCGGCCGGCATCTTGGAGGTCTGGTTGGCATGCTCGATGCTTTTGCGAAGCTCATATGACATCTCTTTCTCTGATGCGATCCGCTCGGCCTCGACCTGGGCGAGGACCTCACGGACCTCCGGGAGAGTTACCCTCTCTTCGCTAAGAACAGCCTTTACCTTCATGCCAGTCACCTGATTCCAGAGATTTACCTTTGTGCTTTTAGATGTTGCGGTCTTGCGATGACGATCTTGTCCTTGTCGCCATCCCGGATGGCAAGGAGCCAGGCGCGCCCGCGCTGGCCGACCACCGTTCCGGTCTTTCCATGGAACCTGCGGTGCGGCATACCTTTCTGGATGCTCGGCTCGCAGACCACGTGCACCTTCTGACCAGGCTCAAACCGCTGGATGAGCGAGGTTACCGGCAGGATGCCACGCCGTCGTATCTCTTTCTTGAATTTGTACCGTGTCTTCTTCCTTGGTCCGTTATGATGTGCCATGATTACTCACTCCTCCCTGGTGCTTTCTACCTGCACCACATCGAGCCTCGAGACCCTTGCAGGCCTTTGGAGGATCTCGGTAAGACTTGGCCGGGTCCGTCCGTTATCACCCGAGATAAGTTCCTTGATATAGAGACCGGCTTCTCCAGTCACCTCAAGAACATACCCGTCCTCTTCCTCCCCGAGGTATGCTATCTCCGTAGCGTGCCGTTCACGTACTTTATCAGCCCTGCGGTGAGCGACCCTCTGTGGGGTGCGCTGATATATTGTCACCCCTTTCAGGGCTTTTAGGGCTGATTGGAGCTCATATAAGGACAACGGGCCTTCTATCTCGACCAGGATCCTGTATTTTTTATGCGCTTTGTCCGATTTAATGGTTTCCACCTCACCGCGCCGTGTCCATCGCTCAAGGGATACTTCTACCCTGCCTGAAGCGGACCCGTTGATCGCTTCCTCGAGCACCTTCAGATCGATACTCCGGTGGAACGGCCGGACCAGCTCCATCACAAAAGGCCGGCCGGTGCCGATCATCCGGGCATCGATATCCTCCCGCCCAGCACCATGGAGCACCGCGGCTTCCGCGGCACAGAGCTCGATCGCGGGCCGCCCGATCAGCTCCTCGACCGAATCCTGGTACATTTTCCCGGTAAAATGGCACCGTTCGCACCCGGCTCCCCGGCATTCCCTGCAGTCCCAGTGAGTCTGCGGGATCCCCCGCTCCAGTTTCCGGTACCTTCCATAAAAGAAGAGAGGAGTCACCTGGATCTCAACCTTCCCTGTCGAGAGGTCAATGATGGCGAGGATGTCCGGATGGGTCAGGTCGGCCTCCTTCCCTGTCAGCCGGCTGACAGCCTTACCCACCTCTCGGTTCATCTCGGACTTGAGGGGCTCTGGTGACGAAAGGGAGAGATCGCTCCATACCATCTCCTCGCTCTCGGCCATCAGGGGTGGTACACGCGTGCCAATCAGGAACGTCCTGTATTCGATCCCCTCCAGTTCTGTCACGATTGTTCGTGCCCATTCCTCAGTGGAAAGGAATACTTCCTGACAGATCCAGCAGGTCCCCTCATGCGGGTGGAAGGGCTCATCATGGGAGAGGGCATAGCTCACCCGGAGGGCATGCCCCCTCTGGTCGTTTGAGAGGCCAAAGGAACGCTTCCCGACCATTCTCCCGAGACAGTGATCACAGATCTCACCATAGGCAAGGATTGCACCAGTCATTTCCATGAGATCCATCAGAGCGCCCTCCGGTCCAGCTCGTTCAGGAGTACGGTGATGGTGTGATCAGCATGCAATAACCGAGGGCCAACAGAGTATACCGGAAGTGCCCCCGCTAGGATTGCCTCCTCCTCGGTCATGTTCAGGTGATCGCTCAGCAGGTAATTTTCAGGGAGGGCAGGTGCCGTCCGCACGTCCGCTCCTGATTCGTCAAGGCGGGCAAACGGGAACCCGGCAACCAGGTCAGGCAGCCCCCCCTTCCGGACGTACACCCCGGGTGTGGATTCACGGAACTCGTCCCCAGCGGGGAGGGCCAGTGCCTTCTTGATCAGCGATCCGGCACTCCGTTCGTCCGGGCTCAGGTACCGCACCCGTTCCCCGGAAAAGAAGATCGTTTTTGGTGGGTCCGGCTGGCCGAGGAGGACAAGATACACCTCCACGTCACGCCTCATGCCATGCGAGAGGAAGAGGGAGGTATTGACACACCGGCAGAGGATATCGAGCCGGCCTGCACCCCCCGGCATATCAGAGAGTGAGAAGTCACCGGCGGTATGGGCCAGGTGGCCGATCACGGCAAACCGGATCATCCGGCTTACATCCCGCCGAACCGTTTCATCATCCGCTGCATGTTGAACTTTCCACCGGCTCCCCGCACGCCTTTGAGAGCCCGCTTCATGTTCTTGTAATACTTGATCAGTTCGCGGACCTCCTCAGGGGAGGAGCCTGAACCTGACGCGATCCGCTGGATGCGCGAGCTGGAGAGGACCGAGGGATCATCAAGCTCGGTCCCGGTCATGGAGTCCATGATGTACCGGTACCGGGACATCTTGGCGCTGGTGACATCGTACACGTCCCCGGGCAGATCGACATTCCCGAGGGGGATCATGCTCATAATCTGCTTCAGCGGGCCCATCTTGTTCAGGGCCTCGAGCTGCTTGTACATGTCCCTGAGCGTGAACTTCCCCCGCATCATGGCATTGACATCGATCTCCCCGTCGGTGACGGTCTCCTGGGCTCGCTCAACGAGTGCCTTGAGATCCCCCATGCCAAGCAGCCGGGAGATGAAGCTGTCAGGTTCAAACCGCTCGAGATCCTCTATCGTCTCCCCGCTCCCGATAAAAACGATCCCCGATTGCGTCTCGCTGACGGCCGAGAGAGCCCCGCCCCCTTTCGCGGTACCGTCCATCTTGGTGATGATCACCCCGTCAATGCTGATTGCCTCATGGAACCGTCTCGCCTGATCCCGTGCCTGCTGCCCGAGGGCTGCATCGATGACGAGCCACCGGTGGGTGGCCCTGGTGAGGAGGTTCAGGTCAACGATCTCCTGGATGAGATCGTCTTCCAGGGCGTGGCGCCCCTGGGTATCAATAATGACGACCTCAACACTCCCCAGCGTTTTGAGGCCATCACGAACGATAATCCGGGCATCCGTCTGATTCGGGTCACCGTAACAAGCGATATTGATCTTCCCACAGAGGGTACTGAGCTGGTCGTAAGCCCCGGGCCTGAAGGTATCGGCACAGATGACCGCGGTCTTCATGCCTTTCCGCTGGAAATACCGTGCAAGCTTTGCCGTGGTGGTGGTCTTGCCGCTCCCCTGGAGCCCTGCCATGAGGATCCGCTGGGGTTCAAGCCTGACTTCTCCTGATGATCCGACGAGCCGGACCAGTTCCTGGTACACGATCCGGAGGACATGCTCCCGGACCGACATCCCTTTCGGCGGCTCTTCCTCAAGCGACCGCGTCTTGATCGCCTGGGAGATCTGCATGACGAGCTTCACGTTGACATCGGCCTGCAGGAGCGCCCGCTGGAGATCCTTGACCAGTTCCTCCACAGCAGCCCTGTCAACCACCGTCTTTCCGGCTAATTTTTTCAGGGCATCCTTGAGCGAAGTACCCAATCGGTCGATCATCTGGCTTCCTCCGCGAGCAGATCGCCAACCACCTGATCAGGTGAGAAGGGGACCAGGTCATCATAGCCCTGCCCAATCCCGAGGAACATCAGGGGTTTTCCGATAGTATGTGCAATCGATATCGCGGCACCCCCCTTGGGATCCATATCTGCTTTTGTGAGGACCACGGCGTCTGCCCCCACCGCCTTCTCGAACTCGTGAGCCCGGACCACTGCATCGTTCCCGGCGACTGCTTCATCGACATATACGATCAGATCGGGTTTCATGACCCGCCGGATCTTGTCGAGCTGGTTCATGAGGTTCACCCGGTTGTGGAACCTGCCTGCCGTATCGGCAAGCACCGCATCGATATGGTGGGCCTCCGCATACTGTACGGTGTCATAGAGAACGGCAGAGGGATCGCCCCCAGCCTGGTGCTGGATGATCTTGATCCCGAGGCGCTGTGCATGGACATCGATCTGTTCAAGGGCTCCTGCACGGAAGGTATCTCCTGCGCCGATGACAACAGAGAATCCGTTCTTCTTCAGGAAAGAGCCGACCTTGGCGACAGTGGTGGTCTTGCCGGTGCCGTTCACACCGGTAAAAAGGATCTTGACCGGCTTTTCATGGGAGCTAAGGTAGGAGACGAGGTCGAAACCCTCCCCCAGGACATCAAGCAATGCCCCCCGCAACGCGGAGGTAACGATGGAATCAACGGATTCGCCGATCTTCCTGCGGCTGCCCGTCAGGTCCTTTCTGATATGGCTGATGATCTCATCGGTGACAGGGAGTGCCACATCATTCTCGAGGAGGACCATCTCAAGTTCAAAGAGGGGTTCTCTGATATCCTTCTCATCGACCAGGAACTCGCGGTCGGTGAGGAGGACTTTTACCTTTCCGAGGATAGTTGGATTCTTCTCCGTCCCTCCGGAACTGGTGGGAGGGATCGCTTCTTTTTCAGAGGCAGATTCGATGCTCTGGGAAAGCCCGCCCTGGATCTTCTGGAGCTTAGCACGGAGCCCGTCAAACATACCGATGGTTCTCCCCGTTCACTCTTCCCCGGCTTCCGGAACAGGTGGAGGCTGCATCTGGGCCATCTGTGCCTGCTGGTATCCCAGCTCAATCCTGCGGGCGAGCTCGTTCATCTGAACCCGGAGCCGTTCAAGGGTCTCGGCAACCTTCTTTGCTGATGCTTCCATCTCCGTGATACGGTCCTTCAGATAGTCCTGTGCCGCAGCGTTCGGCCGCTCAACGATCACATCAGCCCCGATATTGAGAAGGACACGATCGGGATCAAGGATACGGGCTCGAACGCTCACCCCTCCACCGATCTGGAGAAGGACAATGCTGTCCGGTGCTGCTGCAGCCCCTTCGAGCGCCTCGATCGCGGCGAGTGCCTCCATCCTCCCCTCTTCAAGGAGCGCAAGCTGCCGGGTAAATATCTCCGCCTGCTGCCGGTAGTCGTTCAGGTACAGCTGAAGCGACTGAAGCTCCCGCGGGTCCACGCGGTCCACGTTATTCACCATTCACAGGAGTAACGGCATTGACGGTGATATACCTTCGTTTCAGGCGATGCTTGCTCCCGATGACCGCAAAGGTTCGCTCTTTTGCCTGTACCTCGTTGGGCGCCTCGATCACTTTCCGGTAGGGGTGCCATTCATCCCCGATCATGAAGGTGCCCGTCACTTCAAATTTCATGTTCTGCATCATGTTCTCTCCAGGAATCCAAATATATCCTCGATTCGTCCAAGTTCAAATCCGGTGGTCTCAAGCCCTGCCACGTATCCCCGTGAATTGGCAACGAGCCCGGTCCCGACAAGGCCACTGCCCATGTTCACTGATCCGGTCCCGATCGGAAGGTCACTCAGGCTCTCAAGCCCGGCCAGTTCATGGCGGGTGGTGCGGGGGTGAACCATGATACCCCGGGCCGAGGCGACTGCTGCCATGCCGACTGTCTTGATCCCGGCAATGGTTGTCCTGTGGACCGGGGTTTTGAGAATGTCACCGATCTCCTCTGCCATCTGTTCCGGCATATCAGGATGTGCCAGGGTAAGGGAGTCACTGGCAAGCAGGATATTGCCGGCAGCGTTCATCGTGTGCGTAAGCAGGCAGAGTTCCCGGTATTCTGACAGGCGCGCGATCTCGGTCTCTTCGGCAAAACCGCTCACCACAAATCCATGGCGGTTTCCGGCAAGGAGGGACCCGATGATGGCGCTCCCCTGAATGGTGGTCTCGACAATCTCCACCCCGAGCAATCCGGTCAATGCTTCACAGAAGTCCCCGGGTGCATTGGGAGGGACCACGGCGATGTCATCAAAAACTCTCGTGAACACGCCGATGTTGCAATCCCCGCCGAACGAGACCGTTTTTTCCATCTCATTCCTCAGCAAGCTCAGCCTGGACCTGCCCATCATCGAATTTCATGGCGCGGACACGCACACGTGAGGGGGGATTCTCCGAACCCCGGTCCCAGATCCTCTCGTTGATGCTCTTGTCAAGCTTCACATCGTGACTTTTTAAGTGCTTCTCGAGATATTTCCGTATGTCCTTGATGGCAGTATGGCTCCTCTTCCATCGCGGTGCACGACGTGCGTCGCGAAGAGGTATGATATAGATCTGTTCCTGCGTCTTTTCTGCCATGTTTTCACACCTTCAGGGCGCTCCTTCTCCAGTTCCGGCGCCGGGGATGGGAAACCACTGCACGCTTGGTGCGGAGCATCACCCATTGCGGAACCCGCCTGTTCTGTTCGCAAGCCTTTGCGAGTCGGATCTTGAAACCTTTTGTGGATTTACTCATCTGAATTTCACCTCTGTTCCTGGGACTGCCCGGGAGAGGACCAGTGACTGCTCGTGAACTTCCGGAAAGTATGCCCTGGGATCGAGCCCTTCTGCTGCGATTCCATTCCGTATCCTGCGTTCATAGTCACCGTTTTCGATCTGGCCGGTCTGCCCGTTGACGATTACAAAGTGGCACCGGGCAAGCCGATCCACCTCCCTTTTCCCATATCCGAGGAGCGGGCGCAGGTAGGAGCACCCGGTCCTGTCCTGGAGGCTCTGCACCTCGCTGCGCGTGAGCATGGGGATGCGGTCATCCATGCGTGTACCATCGGCAACGACCGGGTAGTCACGGCACAGCAGTTCCACTGCCGTCCGGTGTACCTCCTGAATCCCCTCGCTTGGATACCCGCATGACACGATCATTCCAATAACCCGCTCCAGGAAACCTTCATCAAATATCCTCCGCCTCCATGGAAGGCCGACAGCCCGGGCCGCGTTCTCGACCCCGGCGGTATCGTCTTCCTGGTGGAAGATGAAGGTGTTCAGCTCGACCTCGTAATCACGGGAGAGCAGAAGCGCTGCAAGGGAGCTGTCTTTCCCACCGGAAAAGAGCACCCCTGCCTTCATCCTTTCCTTCGGATATTGAATTCCTTCTTTGCCGGCTGTATCTGCTGCAGCAGCGCTTTCAACTGCGCATCAGTGATCTTCTGCTTGAGACGACCGCTCTGGGCAAGAAGCACCAGCTGCTGCTCAACCGCCCGGGCAAATTCCGGCCGGGCGAGCCGGACCGCATTGAGCCGCTCCCGTGCTTCAGGTTCAAGGATCTGCAGAAGGACCATGTGCAGCTGGGCATCAGCCTGTTTCTGCCGCTCCATATCCTCCTGCATCATCTGCTGATCCATTGCCTGCTGCTGCATCTGCGCCATCCGCCTCCGGCGGATTTCAGCAAGCTCATCGTCTCCCATGGTGTATTCCCCGCATTCAGGCAGTCTTCTCTGCCTGTTGTACTAAGCTTCGGGCAAGATTGTCCATGAAAGACATCCCCTGGGGTGAGACTCTCCGCCCGGTCTTGTCATGGATGATCAGTCCCGCAGCCTCGAGCTGCTGGAGTGACTTTCGAAGGATCGAGCCGCTTCCTTTCCGGAACTGTGTCGGCCTGGAGCCACGGTCCTTGCCTCCGCCATAGAATGTTCTCATCCGCTCAACGCCTATCGGTCCATCTATGTAGACCCGGCGCATAATGGATGCTACCCGGACGAACCACCATTCTGGATCCTCCGGGGGCATCTCCTTGTGAACCCCGGTCTTGGCAAAAAGTGACCATTCGGGGGGGGTGATCTCCGGCTTCTTCTTCAGTTCCTCCGCAAGGGAGCGAATGTAGCGATCAGCCGGCACATCAAATACCGTTGTCATCCTCTTATAACCTCACTGTCACCGAATTGATTTAACAGTCTTTACATATTGGTTCATAATACTTTTATATATTTCGAGCAGGGTACCGCCGCAAAATAAAAAAGGTTCACCGCTTCTTCTGGTGACGGGCAAGTACCATGGTCCTGCCCCGTACTTCCACGAGAAACGCTTTTACCTGCGCTGCGATGGCTTCGGGGTCGACCTCAGTGTTCTGCAGCCATTTCACCTTGACCACGTCCCTTTTCTTCAGTTGAGCGACGATCTCCTGGATGATCGTGTCACTGCATCCCTGCTTGCCGATCCAGACGGTCGGACGGAGGTCCTGCATCAGGTTGTTGCTCTTATCCGCTTTCATGCTCCTTTTTCACCGGAATCCGCACCTGTCTTTTACACGAGAGACAGGTCATGACAACCTTCCCTCTCGTGATCCGTACCCTGGCATTCCTCCCTGGAACCAGATACCGGTGGCAGAACCGGCAGAACTGCCTCCGGTAGACCCGGTCGATCCTCACCCGGTGCCGCATGGAGATCCGTCGTGCCAGTGCCACGCATCGATCACTCACGAGCGGATCATCCGGGAAGAATTCGCCCGCTCTCCTGAACAGGAGAGCAATCCTCTCCCGGGCAATCTTCTTGGACTGGGGGGGCTGGGAGCGGCTCACTATCAGATCCTCTTTCTCATTGACGGGGATGGCTGGTGTATCCTTTGCTCTCTGGGATTATCATGATGATCCAACGCCAGAATCACCCGGGATTTGGGAAATCAGCACAGGGATTCCGGAGAGGGAGCATCTCCTGGCAGGATCCGCACTCTTCTTCCCTCAATCATCAGACGATCCTCGCAGAAGAGACGGATTGCCATGGGGAGACAGCGATGCTCCATGGCAAGGATGCGAGCAGCGAGCCCCTCCTCGTCATCCTCATCTTCTACGTTCACGCATGCCTGAACAATCACCGGCCCGGAGTCCATACCCTCATCCACAAAATGGACGGTGCAGCCCGACACCCTGACCCCGTACGAGAGCGCCTGCCGCTGGGCGTGCAGACCGGGGAACGCCGGGAGGAGGGCCGGATGGATATTGATCAGCCTGCCATGGAATAGCTTCACGATGCCGCTCCCCAGGATCCTCATATATCCGGCCAGGATATACAGATCAGCAGCGAGATCCTCCATTACCCTGCACAACGCCGTTTCGTATGCCTCTTTTGAGGGATAGGATCCATAGGCGACGATATATACTGGGATACCAGCAGTTCGTGCCCTCTCAATCGCATATGCATCCGGGTTGTCGGTGACAAGGCCGCAGCAGGTTGCCGGGATC
>JAKLGZ010000055.1 GCA_022710385.1 Methanoregula sp. | reverse complement strand
GGATATCTTTTATGAGGTCTCTCCCCTACCTGCGAGTATGCCCCCAAGGGCGAATTCCCGCAAAGTCAGGTACCATTCCCCCGTCGCAGTTTGCCTCAATCAGAAGCCCATTAAATGAGGGGTACGATGATACTGTATGCTGCTCACCCGCCACCAGAGGATCATGCTTGCGGCATTCATCATCCTGA
This sequence comes from Methanoregula sp., assembly GCA_022710385.1. GTDB lineage: Archaea > Halobacteriota > Methanomicrobia > Methanomicrobiales > Methanospirillaceae > UBA9949. Next base: position 9,717 of record JAKLGZ010000055.1, on the reverse strand, counting down.
TGGCGGCAGACTTTGCCATCTCGTCGTACGGGGTCCTCTTCCTCCCCGGCTTTTCGGAGGCAAACGCCCTCTTCGCCCGGTTCATGGCGTATCCCCTGGCCTTTATTGCCGTGGTGGGAGTGACAAAGATCCTCGTGATCGCCGGGATCATCGCGGCAACGGTCTGGTTCAACCGGAGGGAGCGGGAGGATGATCCCTGGCATGGCGGCAATATCCTCTGTTCGACCGCAGCAGTCGGGATGGGCGTGATGATGCTCGTGCTCATTATCGGTAATCTTCTCTTCATCTGATCGCACGAGTACCGATCTGGCTGGTTCTGGGGTGCCCGATGCCATGATGAGGAGATATCTTCTCTCAATCTTCGAATGAGGGGTCAGGAGAACGGTCAGGAGCATGGAGGGTACGTTCAGTCCTTGGCTGTCGTGCAGGGAGGGGATGTACTATTTAAAATGCAGCAATGAAGATCTCACAACAGATGACACGAGTCATCACGATCCGTATCCCGGATGATCTGGCTGCGGCGCTGGAACAGCATGCACAAGAGGTTGACCGGAATAAGAGTTATATTATCAGGAAGGCAGCCGAGCTCTACCTCCAGGAATACGCGGATTCCCTGATCGCTCTGGAGCGACTCAGGGGCAACGATGATCTGATCATTTCAGCCGATGAAATGAGGAAGCGTCTTGGCATCTCCTCTTGAATATCCATCATCGGTCCTTCGTGATCGGACCCCCCTTGATCCCCCTCCTCCACCGAGATTTCAAAGTGCCTCTATCGGTTCGGATCCTGGTTGGGGGGAGCCTCTCTCTGGGGAGTACAAAGGAATGTTCCGCTATCGATTGGTGAGTATCGGGGGGTTATGCACGATACCCTGATTCTGTTCTTATTTTACAGATTGGTCACAGGAGAGCAGTCTACCGGTAAATAGTGCCGATCTTTTTTATACGGGCCAATTGAAAAGAGTTCCCGTTTTTTCTCCTGCCCGTTATGGAGTTCTCAGCAGGTATCTTCCTGCCGCTGGTGAAACAACCGATATAAGGGGGGGGAGAGGCCATACGTTCCACCATCATGGAGGAGGATGCATCATCCATACCCCGATCCTTGCCGGCGGATGCGGCCCATGGCTGTTTCCTATCAGCCGGGACATTTCCCAGGCAGTTCCTCCTTCTCTTCTCCGGCCATACCCTGTATTACCTGATGTTCTGCCCTGATCTTCGAGATCATCATCAACGATACTCCTGGTTGATCACCCGGAAAAGGAAGCAGGGGGCCCCTCCTTTTTGACATATGATTATTATCCGAAAACGGACATATACAGCGTTTATGCGGAGCGTGGAGGCGGGGACCCTGCCGATCCCCGGGATTGACCACCTGGTCCGGGATATCCCCAAAGAGGGAGTACGTGCGGTGATACTCTTTGGATCCCAGGCGCTGGGAACTGCTGGCCCCAGGTCAGACCTTGATCTCTGTATCATCACCGAGAGAGCACTCCCCCAGGGCACAAGGGATCTCCTGAAGTCATATTCATCACGAACCATCCACATCTCCCTGTATGACGAACTCCCTCCCGGGGTGCAGTACAGGGTATTCCGGGATGGAATCCTTCTCTTTGGGGCACAAGACCTCTTCCTCCACCGTACCAGGGTCGCTGCGCTCCGATCCTACCTGAATGTCAGGCCACTGATCGAACGGCATATCAGGAAAGCCCTGGGGTGAACCATGAGGTACGACAGAGAACGTATCGCACGGGTCCTCCTCGATATCGACCGCTACCTGGAGGATCTTCACCTCCTCGCCATAAGCACGGAGGAGGATCTGGAAGACAGGAGGAACTATTATGCCCTCTCCATGGTCCTCTTCTCCCTCCTTGATGCGACGATTGACTTGGCCGATGAGATCGTCGCAGCTCGGGATCTTGGGATGCCTTCCACCTATCGTGAGATCTTCGCGATGCTCTACCGGGGAACGATCATCGAGAAAGATCTCTTCGATGCGATGTCGGTCCTTGTCTCGTATCGGAACCGGCTTGCCCATGAATACGGTCAGATCACCCCTGCGGATCTTCTGAAGATCCTTGCGATGACGGGCGATATCAGAAGGTTTACCGTAACCGCAAAAGCCCTGGTTCGTGCCGACCCGTCTGCTGGTTTCCCATGAGTGGAGTGGCAGGGCTGAAAGGAGCGATGCTCCCTGGTTTGTTCTCCTGAAACCCGCTGGTGAAACAACCGATATAAGGGGGGAGATGCCATATTCTCCTCTATCATGGAGGAGGATGCATCATCCATACCCTGATCCTTGCCGGCGGAAGCGGGACCCGGCTGTTTCCTCTCAGCCGGGGGCATTTCCCCAAGCAGTTCCTCCCGATCTTTGATGGCCATTCGCTGTACCAGCTCACGCTCCGGAGGGCCCTGATGTTCTCCTCCCCCGAGGAGATCATGGTGGTGACCAATCCCGACCAGGAGTTCATCGCCCGGGACCAGGCCGGGATGATCGGGTGCGGATGCCGGATCCTCTCCGAGCCGGAGGGAAAAAATACCCTCCCCGCCGTCTATTACGGGATGCGCGAGATCGAGCAGTCATCGGGGCCGGCGAAGGTCGCAATCCTGCCCTCCGATCACATGGTGCATGCCGGCCCGATCTATGCCGACGCGTTCCGGAAGGCCGAGGAGCTTGCTGAGAAGTGGCTGGTCCTCTTCGGGGTGAAGGCAACCGGGCCCCATACGGGCTTTGGCTACATCCGGCCGGGTCCCGATCTCGGGGGGGCGTATGCCGTGGATTCCTTTGCGGAGAAACCCGACCAGCCTACCGCCGAGCGGTACCTCCGGGACGGGTACCTCTGGAACAGCGGGATGTTCCTCTTCTCGACCCGGCTCTTCTTTGACGAGTGCGGGGTCCATTCCCCCGAGGTCGTGCGATCCTTTGCAAAGGCCATCCCTGAAGCGTACAAGGCGGTGCCGTCGGTCTCGATCGACTACGGCCTGATGGAGAAGACCTCCCGGGCAGCGGTGGTGCCGCTCGATGCCGGGTGGAACGACCTCGGGTCGTTCGACTCCTTCTACTCGTACTTCCCGAAGAACGGGGATACCAACGCGGTCCGGGGGGAGTATATCGGGCTTGATTCGACCGGCAACCTCGTGATGGGGGACCACCTGGTCGTTACCATCGGGGTCCATGACACCGCGATCATCGACTCCGGGGACGTCACCCTCATCGCCCCGCGGCACCGGGCCGAGGAGGCGAAGCAGGCGGTCGCCCTCCTGAAGCAGAAGGGTGACCCGCGGGCCGACAGCCACCTGACCGAGTACCGGCCCTGGGGCTCCTACACCCGGCTGGAGGACGGGCCTTCGTACCGGATCAAGCGGATCACCGTCCCCTCCGGTCGGCGGCTCTCCCTCCAGATGCACCATCACCGGAGCGAGCACTGGGTCGTCGTCCACGGGACCGCAAAGGTCCACATCGACGGGCAGGAGCACCTCCTCCGGAAGGGGGAGAGCACGTTCGTCCCGATCGGGGCAGTGCACCGGCTGGAGAATCCCGGCCTCGTCCCCCTCGAGATCATCGAGGTGCAGATCGGGGAGTATATCGGGGAGGACGATATCGTCCGGATGCAGGACGATTATCACCGCGTTGAGAAATGATTGAGAAGACAGACTACCGGGAAACGGTGAAGGATCCCCAGGGAAGAGTGAGGGAATCTGAGTGACCGGTGCGGAATCCTAAAGGAACCCGAGAGAAGGGTGAGAGAACCACATGCCACTGGACAAGGATGAGAGCAAGCTGATCGAGGACAAGCTGTACCTGATAGAGTCAAACCTCAGGGCGATCCGTGAGTACCTGGATGAACGGACGGCAGAGATCCAGGAACTCTCTGACGAGATCATCGCGATCGTCCGGAAAGGCTAGAGGTCCTTTTTTGCACCACTCATTATTGAAGGGAAGCACTCCGGCGATGGTATACCGCAAAGGTCACCGTAAAGGCTTTTTTGAGAACCGTGGCTGGCCGTTCATGAGGAGATATCGGGTGCTGATCTGATCACAGGTCCGTGTGGATCGGCCACGGAGTGTCAGACGTGAATAGGTCTTTTGCATCACTTCCGCTCTGCCTGCCAACCTTTTTTATCAATGGCTGTTTGAAACGGGTAATGATACCAATGGAAGATACAATACTCGAATTCTGCCAGAAAGACCACGTCTCATTTATGGAACTGCACAATACGTTCCCCGGCCTGTTTGGGGGGGAGACTGCCCTCTGTTTTCCGGATTTCCCCACGCTCATTGTGTGGCAGGGGTTCACCCAGGAGGGCGCCGATGTACTGCTGAACGTACTGAATGGAAGACGATTGTTCCTGTACCCCTGCCCCACCCTCATCTATGCAATCGACGGGGGAGGGCTCAGCTTGCCGGTAGCGAAGCGGATCAGGCACTACCGGCATCCCCATTGGCTCCCCATGGTGCTCTGCCTTCACCCCCCTGAGGTCTCTTGCCAATCGCGGCAGGGAACAAAGGTGAAGAGGAGATCGGGGGGAAACGGTACCGGGGCTCACCGGACAGCACGCAGGAGAATGCGAAGGGTTTGAAGTTGCATTAAATATTTTCCGCGCTCATTCTTATGGGAACAATAATTCAGGCTGAATTATGTTCAGTGGTATGCAGTACATCAGTATCCACCCCCGTAGTGTAGCGGTCAATCATGCAGGACTTTGGATCCGGCGACACCAGTTCGAATCTGGTCGGGGGTATACGACCGGACCGGTTCTTTTGTATTGTTCTCCATCGCGTATCTTTTGTCCCTTGACCGGGCGTTCACTCCCTGTTACCCCATTGTGCGATTAAAGGTTTCCTGATCCCACCCCCCTTCTGGGGCAGGAACGCACTCCTCCACGAAAAGGTCTGATGGCGTGCGACCTACTCCCCCGTGACTCCGACCAGCACGTGCCGGTGCCGGGGACCGTCGAATTCGCAGAAGTAGAGTCCCTGCCAGGTTCCGAGCGCCAGGCGGCCATCGATAACCGGTACCCTTAGGGAGAACCCCATCAGCGATGCCTTGATATGGGCATCGGAGTTCCCTTCGGCATGCCGGTAATCCCCGGTCACCGGTACCAGCCGGGCAAGGCCGGCGAGGATATCTCGTGCCACGTCCGGGTCAGCGTTCTCGTTGATGGTCAGGCCGGCGGTCGTATGGGGCATGTACACGGAGCAGGTACCGTTTGTTACCCCTGTTTTTGCCAGTTCATCGGCAACAAGGTTCGTGATATCGATCAGCTGGGTCCTCGAATGGGTAGGGACTGCAATCGTCGTCCATTGCACGTGGCTCACCTGGGTGAGGCTTTGTGGCCCTCCTCCTAAACCTTCCGTTTCATGATCCGGTCCGGTGAGAAAAGAGGAACCAGGTAATCTCCCGGTTTCATCCTCTCTCCCATGGGGTATTCCCCTCTGGAGTTTCACGCTTGTTGCAGGCGGCTATTTGGACCATTTGTGCACAAGGAATCCCTTAGGGTTCTTCTGCGTTTCGTCCCCTCCCCCCAGCCCTTGCGGAGGCCGCTGAATCCGGCACGGTGAGAGGAACGGGACGATGGGGATGGATCGATCGTACGTCCACGAGGGGGAGCTCTGGATTCCTTCCCCTTAAAAGGCCGTATGGGTACAGAACTGCTGTGCAAAATATTATGATGCAGTACTCTGTTCCCTCTGCTACCTCCTACTGCACACAATAATTTTGTATGAGGATGCAAGACTGTCCGGTTTTTTAATTCTGCCTCTGGAGGTGGCGTTGATGAGGATGCGGGCAGCCCACAATTGCCCGATTGAGAGGTTTGAGAGGCTATGAAACAAACGACAAGAATTGGACTGGGTGTTGTGCTGCTCCTAGTCCTGTGTATGATCAGTATTCCCGTGGGAGCAAGTGTGGATCCAAATACAGTCGAATTCACCCTTAACCCAGGGGAGACTGCTACTGAAAGCAAAGATGTATGTATCCCTGCGGTACCTGCTATGGCAGATGTGCTATTCTCATTTGATCTTACCGGAAGCATGGGGGGAATATTAGCAACAGCAAAAACGAACGGCATTGATATCATCACCGGTCTCGAAGGAACGGGTATTGATATTCAATACGGCGTTTCATCGCATATGGACTATCCAGATAGCTATGATACCTGTGGTTATTCGGCTACTTATGGTGATGACGGGACTTATGGTTATAATGATTATGCCTATTCCCTTGACCAATTCATCACTGACGATAATTCAGCAGTAACAACAGCAATTAATGGATTACAGACAGAAAACGGGATGGATGGTCCTGAAGATTACACCCGGGTCTTCTATGAAAGTTATGCTGATACCAATACTGGATGGAGAACTGGTGCTAAAAAGGTGATGGTCCACTTTGGTGATAATGTACCACATGACTGTAACCTTGAAGACGGAATCTCCGGAGGAACCTGGACCACGGGTGTAGATCCCGGAAGGGATGAAATTGCAGGAACCGGAGATGATCTAGATCTCCAAACCGTCCTTGGTGATATGGCATTAAACAACGTGATGCTTATCGAGTGTCACACTTCTACCTCATATGAAGCTTATTGGGCCCACTGGGTTGGAATTACCGGTGGATCTTTGGAGCTCACAGGCTCATCTGGACTTGTTGAGGATGTTATCGCTGCGGTGACAGAAGGGCTCACTACACCCGAAGTAACGAACGTCCATTTCGAAGCTGAATCGCCGTTTGAAGACTGGATTGATTCAGACTGGTCCTACTCCGGACCAACTGATGAATGCATCGATGACATTCCTATCGCTTTCACTGTTCCCGAGGGGACTGAGTGCGGTGATTACACGTTCACAGTGAGTGTTGTCGATGAAGCTGGTGTCAGCTACGGAGAACAGGAAGTGACCATCCACGTGCCATGCGTGATTCCTGTGTATGTCGATATCAAGCCAGGATCCTGCCCGAATGCCTTCAATACGAAGCAGAAGGGGGTAACCCCGGTTGCCATTCTCGGGACCGATGAGTTCGATGTCAAGGACATCGATCCGAAGACAGTCCGGCTGAACGGGATTGAGCCCCTCCGCTGGTCATACCAGGACGTTGCCACTCCCTACACCGGTACTGACAACTGCTGCTGGGAGATGGGAGGAGACGGATATCGGGACCTTGTCCTTCACTTCGACAGCCAGGCCATTGCGGGCACCCTGTCAGGGTACACCGTGAAAGGAGATCCGATTGACGTGATCATCACCGGATCCACCTGGAGCGGTGTATCGATCGAAGGGTCCGATTGCATCTGGGTGGTAAACTAAACCTGATGCAGATCCATCACTTTTTTTGGAATAACGTCATCTCTTCATTACGTCTTTATAATTGCGAGCCCCCATCAGCACGTTCCGATAGGCACCCCCTTTCTTGATGCCATCCGACCGGATCGTGCCGTTTGTTATGCATCATTCTCACGAGTTTTCTCACTTCTTGTGTTCTTTCGATCGGTATGACATACGATCCTCCAATTACCCATTCCCAAGGCAATTCGGTCATTCCGAACCTGCCTTGCTGCAGAGGAACCTTCCTATTGGTTCCGAAGAGCGGAGCCTGACAGGAGTATGAGGATACAGGAAAAAATAACATGATTCCTTTGAGGGCCACACGCATAAAAGATGAAAATGCCGGAGGCATTTTCATATAAACCTCCTATGAGCCCCGATTTCGGGATGCGGGCATACATTATGAAAATCACGAAGTGATTTTCATTCGAAAAAGAGTTATTGGAGTTTGGTAGAAATCCTAGGGGTTGTCGTTTTCTTGACCGAGGTCGTTGTGGTGGTATCCGAGATCACCACGGAATCGGTTCCCTCCAATTTTGTTCCATCAGTGAGTCTTCCGGTGATGGAGAGGGGAACGCTGTCTCCCTTTGCTGCATGCCGGATCGCATCGAGGCTGGTAATGGCCTTGCTGTCATACTGGAGGACCAGGTCAGGAGAGCCGTCCGGGCCACCGCCGCCAGGTGAGCAGACGTCAGCAAGCGTCCAGCTGCTTGTCGGGGAGATCCCTTCAAGGATGACCGTCTCTGGAGCGATAGTACCGGCATCAAAGCCTGGTTCACCGCAGATTGCGACGGGGAGGGGATCCTTAGAATTGCGAACGAAATTGTTCGGAGTCACCCCTGGTCTGATGTCTTCGGTCACCATCATAACCTGCTCGACATACTCCACATCATCCATGCAGAAGAAGTTGAATTGCGTGCTGACCACCACGACCTTGTCCACCGGTACCCCAAAGTTGGCCGCAAGGAACGTCGGGGTCGCAGAGGGTGTCAGCGTGATCGACGTTCCGACCAGTACCCCGTCATTATATCCTTCAAAATGCACCTCGGTCAGATTGTATCCCGAGATCCAGGCACCGACAAAGTTTACATCCTGCGGCAGAGCGGAAAAATCAATCCAGCCCCCGTATTTGAGGGAAGAGATCCGCGTCTCCGGGGAGTGAGGAGTATAGGGATCCTGGTACCAATCCCAATAGTACCAGTTGGGGTCCCAGATCACTTCCGGCAATGTGGAGGCTTTAAATGCCCCTGAAAGGGAGGACCCCGCGTCTCCCCCTTCCAGTTCATCAAAGCCCACGACCATTGGTTTATCGTAATACGTCACTGCACTGACTGATCCGATGCCAATACATGACACCAGAAGGAGAGTTACTACTAGTCCAATCGCCACCTTTTTCATCTGTTCCACCTTCGGGTTAGCGACGCAAATATTCTGTGCGTCAGCTCCAGTCTGTCTTGAGGACTTAATTTAATTCTTGCGAAGAAGAGTAATCTGACAGGTGAATATAAATATTTGAGAAGTGAGATAGTACGTGGCTGCGGTCTGCTCCTCAAGTTTCCACCTTCGGGAAGGCGGCGGCCATTGTTCTTCTTCCGGATATTCTCGTATCGAAGCCTGGGTATTCCCTTGTATCTCTATGCTGGGATTTTCGTATATAAATCTGGCTGTTCTCTCGTATCTCTGCCGTCCTGTGTTCCCTTGAACGGGGTGCATCACAGGTCCTGATATTCTCCTGTCCCGCAGTATTGGACCGATTATTTATGATCCTTCCCGTTCATTGGTGAAAGCAAGGGATCGGGATCGGATGAAAAAACAACCTGCAATCAGCGTGCCAAAGGAGAAGAGAGAGGAGATGCTCGCTGCAATCAAGCGGTATTATTCCGAAGCGCAGGGGGAAGATATCGGTGACCTGAAAGCAACCCTCCTGCTGGACTTTGTCACCGAGGACCTGGCACCCGCGTTTTATAACCAGGGGGTTTCCGATGCCTGCCAGTACATGAACGAGATGGTGGAGGATGTGTTAACCCTCCAGAAGTAACGGGAGTTCTGTTCCCGGCATCATGAGGTATTCTTCCTCATCCCGTATCGATGACAGGATTCTTCAGGGAAGCGGTTCCTGCTTCGCTTTTCGGAACAGCTCTTCTGGCGTGGGGATCACACATGAACCGGGTAGATTTTGCGGGGGCTGTCCGCCCCCACACCCCCCCCATGCTTACCCTGCCGTTCCTCAGGGACGCCCCGTGGGCAGTCTATTGACAAATGGGTGTACCGATAAAGAGATCCCAATTCTGTTCTCCCCGCGATCCAGCGAGGAGGTGCATTTTAGCGAGCGGTCACCAGGACCGTTCGAGCAGGAACTCCAGCACCAGGTACAGGACCACGATCACGATGATCACA
>JAKLGZ010000054.1 GCA_022710385.1 Methanoregula sp. | reverse complement strand
ATGCACCGACCTCGGCATCAGGACACATCGGGCCGAGCTGACCATCATCAGGACGGCAAAGACGATCGCTGCGTTTGAGGGGAGGACAGAGGTCACCGAACAGGACCTCAGGGAAGCGATGAAGCTGGCCATTCCGCACCGGATGCGCCGACGGCCGTTTGAAGAGCCGCATCTCGACGATGAGGATCTGAAACGGCATTTCCCAAAAGAATCAAATCACAGCAACCAGGATGACCCCTCAACGGAGGAGAAACAGCAGGATGAATCCCCTGCCAGCCAGACCAGTCCCGATGACGGTGATCGGAATACAGCGGGGACTAAACCCACCTCTTCAAAGACCTATACAACGGGAGATCCTGCTGACACCACCAGGCTACGAGAGAGTCTCAGGAAAGAATCGGTGAAGGTTACCTACGCTCATGGGAAGACCATGGGGGTGGAACGCCAGGCCAGGCAGGGATCCTACCGGGCGTTTACCAGCGATACCCGCTTTTCTGATATCGCACTGGATGCAACCCTTCGGGCAGCAGCACCATTCCAGAAGGACAGGCTGTCTTCAGATCTCCTGATCACCGTTCGTAATGAGGATATCCGGAGGAAGGTCCGGTCCGGCACGACTTCCACCGCTTCGCTCTTTGTGGTGGACGGGAGTGGGTCGATGGGAGCGGACCGGAGGATGGAGTCCGCAAAGGGGGCAATCCTCTCGCTCCTCAAGGACGCATACCGGCGAAGGGACAAGGTAGGGATGGTGCTCTTTGGGGGAAAAGGGGCAGACCTCGTCCTTCCGCTCTCATCAAGTGCCGATCGGGCAGCACGATGTCTTGGTGATCTCCCTACCGGAGGGAGGACCCCGTTGTCTGCGGGGCTCCTGAAAGCGGCACAGGTTCTCCTGAACGAAAAAAGGAAATGTCCGGAGATGATACCGTTCCTCTTCCTGATTTCGGATGGTAGGGCAAATGTCGGCATGAAAGGAACTATCCGGGAGGAAATTGAAGCCGTTGCCGGGTATATCAGGGACACAGGCCTGAAAATGGTGGTCATCGATACCGAGAATGGCACAGCATCCGGGCTCAGGATTAAGCTCGGGTATTGCCGGAAGATCGCCGAGATTGCTGATGGACACTACTACCATCTGGATGATCTCAGGGCCGATACAGTTCATGCCATCGCAGTCGCTGAGCAGGCGACCTGCGGGTAACAGGGTTCTGTCGTTCACCTGGCCCCGGGGGACGCGATCAGATGAGGGGTATCGTCGCCCAGTCTTGAGAGTAGAGGGTGGCCGCAGCGGCCCGAGCGGTGCCGGTTACCGAGTGCATTAGCACGAGGTCGAGCACCGCGAGTCACTGAGCGTCGACAACGGTACGGAACACAGCGATGAGCACGATGCGAAGCATGGTGCGAGGAGTGGGAAGGAGCAGGCGATGCAACATGAGCAAAGCGAATGAGCATGGTCGTCATGAGGACCCGGAATAAGATGGAAAACAGGCACATGATGTGAGCGGAGGGAGGAGTGAGCACCGCACGAATGGAGGAGCGGAACGAAGAACGGAACGAGGATGGTGTGCCGTCATTATGAAGGATTCATTCAGGATGGTTATGTCTCAGGGAACCAAAATCCATGAGACGCAAGGAACAATATGGCTCATAGATGAGACACAAGGTTTAGACTGTTCATTATCCCGATGCGGCACAGTTGGTTTCAATGAGTGATTGGGAAGTCTTGTTTGTGCGCTCACCAGAAGGGACATGCAAACGGACGGCAATTTGGCAGCCTTTTTTGGCTCAAGGGCCCTCCGGGCTGAGGATTTGACCAGATAATGGTAGCCAGACCCTCCCCCTGTAAACCCGAGTATCCCCTCAAGGATTTTTCAGAATACACCTATGGGAGGACTACAGATCCCGCTCCGTGAGCTGGCAAGCCCTAAAGCAAACAGCGGCTACAATACATGGATTGTAGCATTAAATGAGAAAAAACATTCGAACATGGATTTTCCCTCCAGCAAAAAACCTGTACTCCTTCCCTCATTCAGCATTTTGCAGGAAATGTAGTTACGTTCATATCGATTTTTCCAGAGAGAAAGACGTCTCATTGATGCGGGGAACATTGAACCGGTGATTACGGATGAGAACAAGAGCACTCCAACACTGCAAACCGTGAATGATTTTATTTCAAATTTCAGGACATGCCCATAGACTAATAAGGGGAGAGGTATATCGCTCCCCTATCTGGTGCTATCATGATCAAACCACTCTCCCCAGAAGAGTTACGAAATACCTTTGATTCCACGCTTGTGGAGTGCAAAAGTACCGCGGAATTAAAACCCCTTGAGGGAATAATCGGCCAGGAGAGGGCTTTGAAAGCACTCACGTTCGGCCTGAATATCAAGGAGAGCGGATTCAACATCTATGTGTCAGGGGTCCATGGAACAGGACGAAAAGTTGCCGTGGAAAAATTCCTCGATGAAATTTCAAAGACCCGTGCCAGGGGGAATGACTGGATTTACGTGAATAATTTCCAGAATCCGTACGAGCCGAACGCCATCAGGCTTCCTCCCGGGATGGGGATCGAATTCCGGAATGATATGGCTGCTTTCATCGCCGAAGCAAAACGGGTCATCCCGAAAAGTTTTGAGAGCGAAGATTATGTAAACCGTCGGAATACGGCGCTCCAGTCTCTCGAAGACGAGAAGGCCAAGCTCTTTGCCCAGATCGATGCCAGTGCCAGGGAGAAGAATTTTGTCATCCAGCCCGGGCCCCAGGGGCTGCTGACGATTCCTCTCAAGGAGGGGACTCCCCTGGAACAGGAACAATTCCTTGCCCTGCCGGACGAGGAACAGCGCGAGTACCAGAAGAAGAGGGAGGAACTGACGGTCGATATGCGAAACACGTTCCGGAAGCTTCGCGAACTCGACCAGAAAGGGATGGAAACGGTTGATCAGCTCAACCGTGATGTGGCACTCGGGGCCATGGGCCACCGGGTAGCCTCGCTCAAGGATAAATATGCCCATGTCTCTGAAGTGAATGCTTTCATCGATGCGGTACAGGTGGACATGGTCGGGAACCTTCCTCAGTTCATGGAAGAGGTCCAGCCCCAGCCGCCTTCACCGATCCCAAATCCGCTCTTAAAAGAGCTTGCGTTCCGGAAATACGAAGTGAACGTCATTGTAGATAACTCGGAGAGCAGCGGGGCCCCGATAGTGTTCGAGCAGAACCCCACCTACTCGAACCTCTTCGGAAAAGTCGAGAGGGAATTCCAGTATGGGGTGGTGACAACGGATTTCACGATGATCCGGCCGGGCTCGATTCACAAGGCCAACGGAGGATTCCTGGTGCTGCCCGTCGAAGATCTCTTCAGGAACCCGTTTGTATGGGACGGACTCAAGTCCGCACTCAAGACAGGGACGATCACCATAGAAGAGCCAGCGGAACGGATGGGATTCATCGCAACGAAGAGCATCAAGCCTGAATCCATCTCCCTTGACCTGAAAGTCGTCCTGATCGGCACCCCGATCATCAACCAGATCCTCTATACGCAAGATCCCGATTTCTCCGAGCTCTTCAAAGTCAAGGCCGATTTTGACTTCGCCATGGAAAGGAATGAGGATAATGTGCGAAAATACTCGTCTTTCGTCTGTACCATCTGTGAAAAATATAACCTCAGACACCTTGACCGATCAGCCATGGCCAAGATTATTGAATATGGGTCCCGTCTTGCCGATGACAAAAAGAAACTCACCACCCGCTTTTCGCTGATTTCAGATGTCCTCCGGGAGGCAAGTTATTATGCAACCCTAGAAGAGGAGGGGATGGTCGAAGCAAAGCATATTACAAAGGCAATCGACGAGAGGACCTACCGGTCGAGCCTGATCCAGGAAAAAATCCGGGAATACATCACCCGCGGTGTCTTCCTGATCGATACTGAAGGGGAGCAAGTGGGGCAGGTCAACGGGCTTTCTGTCATAAGTCTCGGTGACATCGAGTTCGGAAGGCCGTCCAGGGTCACGGCAAGTATCGGGATTGGGAAGGGGGGCATCATGGATATCGAGCGTGAAGCGAGCATGGGTGGCCCGAGCCATACCAAGGGAGTGCTGATCTTGTCAGGGTATCTCGCAAACAAGTTTGCCCAGGACAAGCCACTGAGTCTCAACGCCCGGCTTGTGTTCGAACAGAGCTATGAAGGGGTTGACGGGGACAGTGCATCCAGTACCGAGTTGTATGCCATCCTCTCGGCCCTCTCTGAACTTCCCCTCAAACAGAACATTGCGGTCACCGGGTCGGTGAACCAGAGAGGGGAGGTCCAGGCGATAGGGGGGGTCAACGAGAAACTGGAGGGATTCTTCGAGGTCTGCAAGGCCAAAGGGCTCTCCGGGAACCAGGGTGCCATGATACCCGCAAGCAATGTCCAGAACCTGATGCTGAAAGAGGAGATTGTGGAGGCGGCAAAAGCAGGGAAGTTCACGATCTACCCGGTCACGACCATCGACGAGGGCATCGAGGTTCTCACCGGAATGAAAGCAGGGAAACGACTGCCTGACGGGACCTTTGAACAGGGAACTGTCAACTACCGAGTCGATAAAAGGCTCCGGGAGATGGCACAGACCTATAGGGGATACCAGGCACCGGAATCCTGATCACTACGGCTATCTCTTGGAGAATGATTATCCAGATCCCCAGGTGGATCTCAAATTCATTCATTTCTATTTATATACCAGAAAGAAATACGATACTGCATGACACCTGATCCAAGGAAGAGACACACATCGATAGGTATCGTATCGGTCTTCGTGCTGCTTGCAGCAATGCTCATACTGAGCGGCTGCACGACCCAGCCCACCGGAACTCCGACTGCAACACCGACTGTAACACCAATGCCGACCACAGCGGTACCGACCACAACCGTTCCGATCAATATGACCGACTTTGAAGTGTACAACGAGACAGCCAACAACACCACTGCAACGATCCCGCTCGGAAGTGGAGGACTGATGGTAAGGCTTGCCGAGAATCCGAGCACTGGATACTCATGGAATGCGACGGTAACGTCCGGCCTGACCATCGTTGACAATGCCTATGAGCCGAATCCCGCATCCCAGGGAATGGTAGGCGCTCCCGGAACCCACTACTGGATCCTTTCGGGCACCGCTGCAGGGCAACAGAAGTTTTCAGCGATCTACATGCGACCCTGGGAGAATGTGACCGGAAGCGAAGAGACGTTTGTCCTGAATGTCCTCGTGGAATAAGATCCTCTTCTTTTTTGTAATCTTTTGTAACATCAAAATGCCCACATCCCAGTTTCTGCGATAAGCCGGATATGCCACCCTTGTATCGATACGTTCCACAATTCCTGGCATACTTGTCCCAGAGTACCCTGCCTTCCGTCAGATTCATTGTTTCTGCGGGGTAATACGTTCAGATACCCACTCATGAGGAGGTTTGACCGCCATGGTACCCCACCCGCATCCCTATGTCCATGGGCATTCTGACACGGAATCCGAACGGCTCCACTACCAGGCAACAAAACTTGGGGATCTGCTCCATTGGGATACCCGCTACCTGCCGGGGAGCAGAGTGCTTGAGGCAGCATGCGGTGTCGGTGGGCAGACCGTGATCCTGGCAAAGAACAGTCCCGGTGCACAGTTTGTCTCCGTGGATATCTCATCAGAATCCCTCCGTCTTGCCGAGCGGCGTATCAGGGAAGAACACATAGAAAATGTGGTTTTCCAGCAGGGGGATATCTATCATCTCCCTTTCCCCCCTGAGTCCTTTGATCACATCTTTCTCTGTTTCCTCCTCGAGCACCTCCCTGATCCACCCCGTGCCCTGAAAGAGATGAAAAATCTGCTCAAGGCAGGAGGGACGATTACCGTGATTGAGGGGGACCATGGATCAGCACTCTTCTACCCTCAAAGCCCGCATGCCCTCCGGGTGATTGAATGTCTTGTCGAACTCCAGCGGCAGATGGGAGGGAATGCGATGATCGGGAGGGAGCTCTGGCACCTCCTGAACGACGCGGGATTTTCGAGGGTAGCAGTATCACCACGGCAGGTGTATGCCGACTCAAGCCGGCCGGAGTATATCGAAGGAGTGAGGAACATCTTCATCTCTATGGTCAAGGGAGTGAGGGACCAGGCTCTTGCTGCCGACCTTATCGATGCAGATTCCTGGGAAAGAGGAATTCGGGATCTCTACCGGACCACAGAGAAGGATGGATCATTTGCCTATACCTTCTTCAAGGCCACTGGTGTGAAATCCAGATAAGGAAGGTCCTCTGGCTATACTCCTGATCTCCCCTCACCTAAAAAAGGGAACGCTCATAGTTTTCTCAGATGTGAGAATATTCCCGGGATTCCTGGATGTTCCTCCACATCGCCACCCTGATCTGTTTCGTGATCCTTCTTGTGAGTCCATGCCGGATTCATACCGATGATAAAAAAGACCAGGGCAAGAAGGATGAAGCCAAACTGGGCGACGTCCAGGAACACCCCGCTGTTTATCGTAAACAGGTAGGCATCAAATGTAGAAAGTACGGTATACATGAAAAGGAACGAGAGCCCAGCTATCAGTTCAGTCTTCTTCCATTTCACTGCAAGGACAACCGCAATAAGAGCAACGACCATCTGGATAACGTCATAAAGGATGAGGCCCTCTGCAAGGAAAGCAGGGATCATGTTCGTTGACCTTCACGAACCAATGGATGCAGCCGCTATTTAATAGTATGGTCAGAAAAGCCTCACTTTTCTCCTTGAGCAGGGCCATCCCTCCCTTATCGTGAGCTGTGGGCGGGATCGAATTTATCGGAGTTTTTTTTAAATCCCGTTCATGTTCACCTGAACAGCTGCTTCCCGTATTCGATCACGGTCTGGAGGGTCTTTAACCGGGCATAATATTTGTCATCTGACTCGACAATCGTCCAGGGAGCTTCCGCTGTGCTCGTCCGTGAAAGCATCTCGTCTACTGCCTCCTCGTATTCGTTCCATTTTGCCCTGTTCCGCCAGTCCTCATCCGTGATCTTCCACTCTTTCAGCGGATCATTCTGACGGTCCTGGAACCGTTCGAGCTGTTCATCTTTACTCACCTCAAGCCAGAACTTGATCAGACCCCCACCACCGCCCACATATGCCCCCTCCATCTCATTGATCTCCCGGTAGGCCCGTCTCCACTCGGAAGGGGTACAGTACCCTTCCACCCGTTCGACCAGGAGACGACCATACCAGCTCCGGTCAAAGATGGTGATATGCCCGGCTTTCGGGAACCGCTGGTAGAAGCGCCAGAGGTAATGATGATCGAGCTCGGTCTGGTCCGGGCGGGCGATCGATACCACATCGTACCCACGCGGGTTCATCAACTGGACCAGCCGCATGATGTTCCCCCCCTTCCCTGCCGCATCCCAGCCCTCATACACGATGACAAGAGGTATCTTCCGTTTATAGAGCAGGTACTGGATATCCCGGACCTTTTCCTGGCACCTGACGAGGTGCTGCTCATATTCCGGCCTTGAATACTCAACGGGAGGGGCAGATTGTCTTTTCACCGTCGTTTTCGGGGGTTTCATGATACCATTCTTCCCGTTGTTCTTCCCTTCCGGCTTTCCGCTTAGTTCGATCCGGTCGAGATGCTTCCTCAGACGTTTGACGATCGTTGAGTATACCTTCAGGCAGGTGTGGTTGCTGTCGGTCGCTTCTACAATGGTCCAGGGTGCGTAGGACTTATCGGTTCCCTCGATAAACAGTTCAATGACCGGCAGATAGCTGTCGTAATGGTGGTGAAAATCCCAGTCGCCTTTGGTGATCATCCAGGAGGTGAGAAGGTTTCCCTCCCGTTCATCGAGCCGCCGCTTCTGCTCTTCCTTGCTGATATGAAGGAAGAACTTGATGATGACAGCGCCATCGTCAGCGAGTTGCCGCTCAAAACTGTTGATGGTGTCAATCGAGAACCGTACCGCTGATTTCCAGTCGATTCCGGTTACCTGCTCGGCAAGGGACCGGGAGTACCAGCTCCGTGCAAAGATCGCTATCCTGCCTTTCGCCGGGATCCTGGTAAAGAACCGCCACAAGAGCGGACGAGCCCGTTCCTCGTCGTTTGGCGACCCGACTGAATGCAGGGAGAACCCGCGGGGATCGATGTGCTGGATCAGCTCGCTGATCACCATCGTGATTCCGGATGCATTCCAGCCTTCAACAACGATGATGATCGGCACCCGGTGTTCCCAGAGGGCTCGCGTAAGGACCCCGATCTCAACCTGGAGGGGTTTTATCTCCTTTTCAAATGTTTTATCATCGATCTTTTTCGACAGGTCACACTTTTCGAACATCGCCTCTCCAGGATATAAGAAGGGGATGTACTGGAGGAGACTTTAAGGTTGGGAATGCGGATTCCGTAGTCCCTGGGGAGTCAAAGGTACCACCAGTCACGGGATGAAAAAGATCCTTTAAGTTCAATGAAAGACAGGAGATTCTCTATGGCACTGAAGGAGAACTTTTCCAACGATGAATGGGAGAACCTGATCGGTCTTCCCTATGCAATCTCGATGACCATCATGGTTGCCGCCCCCAACGTAATGGGGGTATGGGGCGAGACAAAAGCAACGATGCAGGAGCCTGCAAAGCTGGCAGCCAAGAGCGGGAGTGCACTTGTCGGGCTCCTCCTGGCCGAGATGCAGCCGAGGCTGCAGGAGCTCATGAAGAAGCAGCAGGCCGCCCTCAAACAGAACCAGGCCGGCTACCGGGCACATACGATTGATGCCTGCAGGATGGCTGCAGCGGCTCTGTCGAAGGTCCCTCCTGAAGAAGCGCTGGCGTACAAGAACTGGGTTCTCGGGATCGGCCTCAAGGTTGCCGAGGCGGCAAAGGAGCACGGGGTTGCCGTCAGCGATCCCGAAAAGGTGGTTATTGCCGAGATATCATCGGCGCTTGGTGTCACTGCACCCTAATATTCTCATGCTCCGTTGTCACCACCAAGAGATTGCGGGGTGTGGAGTGCTCACTTCCTGCACCCCCAGACCCACAAGAAGATATCCTTACCCCCCATTCAGGCACAGGTCAGGGCTGGTGCTGCTGACCACCTCCCGAAAGATGACTTCGGGATCAAAGTCGACGGAGGGGGTATATGGTTTCGGTTGATACGAGAGGATCGCCCTCATCCTTCTCCTGACCTGACGGTTCCGCAGACGGACCAGGTCCCTCTGCAACGATAGGGCGACCTTGCCGGAGCGAAAGGAACGGGAGCATGATGGGCAGAGCACGAGGAGATAGTACTGGAGATCGATATGGGGGGTCTCCACCGAAAGAGTTGAACCTATCGTGTGAACTTCAAGAAGGGCGAGGGGATATTCCAGGCTGCAATTCTCACATCTGCATCCCGTGGCACTCTTCAGCTCCCTTGACTTTTCCGGGTGTGCCGCAAGATATTCTGACAGGTCCATGATCCAAGTAACGTTCCATGATCGTGGGATGATAAATTGTTTCCTGCTCCCTGGCATCCTAATCCCCTGAACCGCAATGAGGGCTTCATTCAGGTGAAGCATTCCAGAAATTTAAGAACAATCACCACGATAGCTTATACGATACGGCCTGGGGCAGCTATGCACAAGGAAACCCGTTTTTACTCAGGACTGAAGCTGATCGCCTTGATACTGTGTATTGCGGGTATCGTTATCCCATCTGCCACCGCTGCAGAAACAGTCATGGAAGCTATCGCTGATCTCCCGAATACGACCCAGACATCCCCTCCCACTCAGGCCATTCAGGGAGAGGACCTGACAACGGGTACCACCAATGTCAGTGTTCCTGACACCCAGCCACTGGATTTTTCCGCCCCTCCCAAGATCGTGCTCATGCCGGCAAGAGTCATGGACCTTACCAGCACCATCTTAGGCACTACTATTCCGGGATCCGTCAATGCCACCATAACAAGCATTCAATGGGACTGGGGGGATAACACCACAACCGAACAGCACGAATTCCCTCATTCCCACACCTATCGCAGCCCCGGCAGCTATACCCTCACCATCACGGCATTCCAGTCAGATGGGCTGAATACCAC
>JAKLGZ010000053.1 GCA_022710385.1 Methanoregula sp. | reverse complement strand
CCTTGGAACGCAGATCATAGCGCCGACGCTGTACGGGATACGGCACCCTCCCTCCCAGCCGGTCCCGCTCCCGCCGATCATCAAGCGGCTGTTCCTCGTCCTCATGGTCACCGGGATTGTGACGATCGTGTTCGGCATCAACACGCTTGCACCGGTCCTCCTCCCGAACCTGCTTGGGATGGTGGGCTATGCCCTCGTCCTCCCGCTCCTCGTTATTATCATGGGGCTCCTCTCGCTGATCACGGTATCGATCACCCAGAAGCTCCAGCAGGGTGCTGTACCTTCGTCGTGAAGAGGGATCCCCTCTCTTTTCCTGTGGCGGTGGGCAGACCAGTTCTGTACTATCGAGAGAGGTGATCTGGTGTTGCATGCTGTGCGGAGAGGAAGAGGGACATTGACCCAGCCACTGCCGGTTTTCCATCAGTGCAACCATGATTATGAGGTCACATCTGCTCTCATGATGTATCTCAATGAGGCCTGCTGATTCGAAGATCGGATTGAGACACTTCCTGATTCCCTTCGTGGCATAGCAGGATGCATGAAAATGCCCGGTACAGTTTCGTATAAACTACCTGAATCCTTCATTCACCAGGCAGAATGCATGAAATGCCAGAGGATATTTCATTCAAAAAAGGAGATGCCCTGATGTCCCTGGAATCTTACCGGTGCATCGGTGCAGCGGCTGCCGCTGCGGGATCGCCCCGTTCCAGTGCGTTCCTGCGGTTATGGGCATGGGCACCAAGCATCTCTTCAGCTACCGGATCGCCGCTCACGTAGCTTCTCCAGAGGCGATCATGAAATCCTTCGGGGACGATGATCATCCCTTTCCGTTCGGCTACCCTGTCAAGGATGAAAGGTGCTGCGGTCCCAGGAGGAATTGCATCGCCGGGTACGTTCATCAACGGATCCGGCTTCCCCAGCCGTTTCGCATAGATTGGTGTTGCGACAGGACCGGGACAGACGGTGGAGAAGTGCAGCCCTTTTTCCGCATATTCGAATCTGAGGCTCTCCGTAAGACCGGTAACTGCAAACTTCGTGGTGTTGTAGAGTGCCTGCATCGGGTACGGAATTATTCCACCGACAGATGAGGTGTTTACGATGTGCCCGGATCCCTGCCTGAGCATGATCGGCACTGCTGCATGAGTGCCGTAAATCACGCTCCATAAGTTGGTATCGACGATGGTTTTCCATTCTTCGAGGGTTGCTGTCTCGAATAATGCCATAAGGAGGATCCCGGCATTGTTGAAGAGCAGGTCCAGCCAGCCTTCCTCTGCAGCAGTCTGTTCGATCACCTTCTGCACCTGCTCCTGCCTGGTAACGTCCACCAGCACGGGGTGCACCCTCTCTTCGAACACGGAGAGCTGTTCAGCCGCATCTGATACTTTTTTCGGGTCACGTCCTGCAAGGTAGACGGTGGCCCCCCGCTTCAGGAGTTCTTCACTCAGGGCAAAACCGATCCCGGAGTTTGCCCCGGTCACGAAACAAATTTTATTTTTGAAGTAGTCTTTTCGTGGTGGCTCGTTCATGCGAGAACCCGTGCCTGGGTGGTGTCAAGGATGACCTCCCCCTCGGCCATGGCGGACCGGATCATTTTCTTCACGGGGAGTGCTGCGAGGGCTTTGATGATCTGGTATTGCCGGGGGTTCTGCATCACGGCGAGCTCGGTCCATGTCAGGGTCCCCTTCCCTTCCGACGCTTTCTCCACCTCCATCCACTGCGGGAAAAGGATGAACTGCGAGAGGTCAGCTCCCGGGGCACCGACCTTCGGAATATACCGCCAGCCGATCAGATCCAGCTGCCGGAACTGGCGTTTCGCCTGTTCCAGCTCGTCGCCGGTCATCGGAGGTTGTGCTTCGAAATGCATCGACAGGAAGGTATTCCCTTCGTAACTTACCGACGTGGAATACTGGGGCCGGAAGACGTGCAGGTCCTCGATGTCTGCAAAGATCTTCGGCACCCCGGTCTGTTCCCGCCCGGTGAGGATGGGGGCGGTCCGGTTCTCCCAGATAACGAGAGGATATGCTGAGTCAACATGGTCTTTCTTGCCGTTGAACCTGACGGGTGCGGATACGTTCACCAAATTGTAATGCCCACCGGCAAGCCAGTTGATCTCGGTCAACTGGTTGAAGGCAATCTGCACTTCGGGCGCCAGGAGTTCGAATTCTTCCGGGATGTAGCGTTCGAGTTCGGCACGCTCGGTCTCAAAGGTCATCGCCAGCATCGTTGCCCTCTGTTGTGCCTGGTAGGAGGTATCGAACGGATAGCCCCCAAAATGGGCAGGCATCATATAGGTGGTGTCTTTTTGCAGTCGGAACATGGTGTTCGTCCAACTATTCCTGCTGCATGGATAAAAGGTTTTATCGTTGATTTCCCCCATGTTCGGACTGGAAAGAGGAATTGTTTTATGAGTTCGTGTTGTATGCATCGTAGGGTTAGCTAATCTGACCGCTGGACGAGAAAGGAGACCGTGAAGGGTATGAGAGTAAAAATTGGGTATTATGCAGTAGCCGATGCCTGGACACCAACCGAGTGTTTACAGCAGGCAGTTGCCGCCGAAAAAATCGGATTTGACACGATATGGGTTGAAGATCACCTGATAGCGATGCCGGGAGGGGTCGAATGCAGCTTCGCCTGGACGGTCATGAGCTCGGCGCTCCAGGCGACCAAACGCGTCCCCTTCATCACCGGGGTCACCGCCCCCATCATGCGGTACCACCCGGCGATCGTTGCCCAGGCATTCGCAACGATGGGAGCAATGTACCCGGGACGGGTCGGACTCGGCGTGGGTACGGGCGAGCCACCGAACGAGATGGCGGTCTCCCGCAGCGAATGGCCATCGAACACTACCCGGCTTGAGATGCTCGAAGAGGCACTCACGGTGATGAACCGGCTGTGGACGAGCGATACGCCCATCAGCTCGGTGGGGAAGTACTACACGCTCAAGGATGCCGTCCTCCTGACGAAGCCCAGGGAGAAGGTTCCTCTGTATGTCAGCGCGATCGGATCACGGGCGGCGAACCTGGCAGGTCGCCTCGGCGACCACCTGGTCAGCCTTGCAAACAATCCCCAGTATCTCAATGATGAGCTCTGGCCGGCTCTCGAGGCTGCTGCAAGGGAGTCGGGCAGGGATCCGGGCACCATGGAACGGGTTGGACATTTTACCTACGTCTACGACCCGGACCAGGTGGTCCTCCCTGAGCACCTGCAGCAGGATGCAGGTACTATCCAGGGGGGTGCCATGGCAAAGGCCTTCTCAAGCTCGATGATCTCGATCTTCCATAGTGCAGAAGATTTTATCAAGAGGATAGAGGAGATGAAGCGGATGGGGTACACGCATCTTGCCGTTGGCGACCAGAGAATGGCGATCGCAAAAGGTCCCCGGCCGGCTCTCGACGAGGCTGCTGGAATCAGGATATGGAAGGACGTCCTTCCGCACGTCAGGTAATGAGACCTGGCGTCAGACGTCAGGAAAACAATGCATTGCAGGGATGGGAAGGACGTGGTTCATCCCCCTCCCCACGTATGAAGATGGCACATGACCGCTGGGTCTCGCCCGAGAAGAAGGGGACAGACCGCTGATACCGGCCGGAAGAAGGCCTGCAGGTGACGGGCGCAAACGAGAGGAAATTTCCGGCATGCCTCGAGGGAGGAGCTGTTCCGGCATGCCTCGAGGGAGGAGCTGTTCCGGCATGCCTCGAGGGAGGAGCTGATCACAGGAGCATCAGAAAAAGCGATCAAGACCGGATTTATCAGGCCTTTTCCGACCGGTTATCCAGCATCTTGATGCTGTCGTGCCGGGGCTTTGTCAGGAGTCCGTAGCGGTTGAGGGTATCGAGTGCCTCTTCAAAGTCCCCTTCACTCCTGAATGAGGGGATCTGCTTCCGGGCTTCTTCGAGGGGAATTGGTATCTCAAGTCCATAGGCATCCACGAGGTCAAGGTACAGCTTCCGTGCATTGTCATCGAGGCATACGTGATACTGGGTACTCACCACCTTTTTTGCACGGTAATACATATCGGACCAGAGATCCACTGCCTGGGTGACATCCCGTTTCGATAGTTTCAGGTGCGCATTATACCGGGCAAAGGAGAGGCTCAACCGGGGCACGAGTGAACTGAAGTCCTGCTGGTAGGGAGCCCATCCTGAACCCTTGAACTCCTGGACCACGGAATAGAGGGTATCCGTCACGTGGGATTCGAGGGAGGCAGGAATCTCCGGCCGGATCATGAGGGCATCGAGCATGAAGGCGGTCACTATCGGGCTGAGACTCTCCATATCGAGAGCATAGTGCTTCAAAGGCTGCACTTCGACCTGGTCAAGGACAACCGGGATGTGCATGGGGATCCGTTCCGGGTTGTGGTAGGCGAGGTTGATCTTCTCGGCTTTCGTATGCAGCACCTGCTTCTCCTGCTCTGCTATGGCATAATAATACGACGAGGTGAGCTGCCGGAATTCCCGGGGGATGATCGCAAGGCTCTTTTTGAACCCGAGCCAGGGTTTCTTCTTCCCAAGGACTGCAGCATTCACACCTCCTTTCTCCTCAGCAAGGGGAGGAGAGGATACGGTATACAGGGCAGAGCAGAGGGCAAGGCTGTCGAAGGTCTCTTCTTCCCCGAGGTAGGGTGTGGTGAAATAGTGGCGGACCTCCTCCGGGTTTACCGTGCTCCGCTTTGTGACGAGGGTTTTTGGGTTAACAGGGGACAAGGCATGGAGGGGGATGGTCAAGCCCGGTCCTGTTGGCGACATCGAGTGAGGTGGCGGCCTCCTCTTCTTCCTGCAGGTACCTGAGTACGATCCGTTCTTCAAAATGCAACGGGAGTCTCATATTCTCTCTCATCACAACTGTTTTCGCAGTCAGTATTTGACCTTTCGTGCGGAGTGTAAAAGGGGGAAGCCTCTCTCACCTCCACCCTGTACTTCCTTCATGAAGGACATGGTCATCGATCGACATATTGATATTAATAGATACCTATAGGTGGTACTATGCAAGCCGCATCCACAATTTACATCAGGGAAGATCTGAAAGAAAAACTCCAGGCATTGAAACAACACCCCAAAGAATCGTACAATGACGTCATCGAGCGGCTGGTGACCCTTGCGGTGGATCAGGATCCCCTGAACGATGAAGCGATCAAAGGGCTGGAAGAAGCTCTTGAGGATATCAGGCATCGCCGGCTCCACTCTGAAGCAGAGATCCTGGCTGAGTTCGGTGTGGAATGAGATACCGGATCGAATACACTTCCCGGGCACGAAAAGACTTGCATAAGCTCGATCGGACGACTGCCCAACGGATCATCCTGGCTCTGCACGGGCTTTCGGACTCCCCTTACTCGCAGATCAAAAAATTGAAAGGAACGAACCCCGGCCATCCGGTATACACGTTCCGCATCGGGAACCAGTACCGGGCCATCCTGTCAATCCATGACACCGTTCTTGTCATTCAGGTACTTGAGATCGAAGACAGGAAGCAGGTATATCGCGATTTCTAAGGAGACGGCTCTCTGAAATAGTGATACTAAATGAGGTCAGGGAAGCGGGATCAGCGTTTCACTCCCTTTCATCGATAAGTTCAAGAATCGTGAACAAATAATTCACAAATCGTGAACGCAATGTTCACGAATCATGAACCTCATCAATTTTTAAAAATTTCAGGGAGACTTGATCCTCCTTCCCCGGGAATGTTTTTCCCTGGGGAGCCTTTATCTCCCTTCACACGCTCCTCTCCCTCATGAAGCACGCCTCTCTGTTCCTCCTCATGGTATGCCTGGTCGGGGGGATCGTCCTCTTCTCCGGCTGCACCACCTCTCCGGGAGGTCCCAATCTCACCCCAACGCTCACCCCTTCGCCAACGACGATGGGGGATCCTACCTCGTGCACACGGGACGCCGAGTGTGTCCCTGCCCAGTGCTGCCATCCTGAAAGCTGCACGAATAGCAAGTACCGGCCGGACTGCAGTGCTGTCCTTTGCACCGCTGCATGTCTGGGTCCCCTCGACTGTGGTGCCGGCCATTGCCGCTGCATTGACGGGAAATGCAAGGTGGTCCCGGGGCCGGGACCGGTCCAATCCGGGCAGGCAACCCTGATCATCGCGGTAAAGGATGCTCCGAAGAACGGTGGCACGATCACCCGTCTCCTCCTGAATATCAGTGAAGTGAGTGTCCAGAAGGCAGCTCCAAACCAGACGATCACCCAGAGCGAGGAGGAAGTATCTGCAACCGAGTCAGCAGAGACGGATACTGCAGGCTGGATCACGGTCATGAACGAGACCCAGTCGGTGGACCTGATGCAGTTTGTGAATGTGAGCAGAGTCCTCGGCCAGAAGACCCTGGATACCGGCACCTACACCCAGATCCGCCTGCAGATCGATTCGGGGACGATCACGGTCGATGACACCGACTACCCTCTCACGGTCCCGAGCGGGGTGCTCAAACTGAACCGGGGATTTGTGCTGGTCCCGAACGAGACCCGGATGCTCACCCTTGACTTCAACGCGGAGAAATCAGTGGTCAGCACCGGATCGGACAAGTACCTGCTGAAACCGGTCATCGCAGTGCTCTCGGAGCGGGTATAGCGGTCCGGGGGGAAGGGTGGTGAATCAGGTCATCACCAGAAACGTGTCGATGAAAAGATATTTTATCGACATATTTACAATCATGTGGATAACCTGAAATAGCTCGAAGAGACCGGGATCCTTACCTCGCGAAAGGTCGGAAGGGAGAAGATCTCTGTTCACATAGCATTGCTGAAGCTGCTCATGGAACCGTAAAATGTGTCGATGAACCCGATTTATTTCGACACGTTTTGATGATAGGGTGAAGGCATCGACATATTCCTGGAAGTATGCCCCGGTAACATCCTCGCTCGGATTGACAATCGGTATCTTTCGTTCCGCGAAAAGGTCATGTCAAAACGAGATCTTTTCAAAGTATGCCTCTCCTCATTTGAGGATGATATGATCCCTTCTGATCCTGGCCATCATTGTTATCACCTTCTCTCGAAAAGCAAGGTGATACTCCTGTCATTCCTGTCAGTTCTTTTTGTAAAAGTAGTTCACGTACTCCTCTGGTGTCATCCCTGCTTTTTCGATCAACCTGCGGAGAAGGCCAGGACCGAGGGTCTGATCGGAATGCAACGGAATCGAGAGATGGACAGGACTGCCCTCTTTTATGAGGATGTGGTGGCTACCCTCGATATGGTTCACGATCCATCCTGCCCGTTTGAAGGCAGCTATATGCTTATCCCCCCTTGCTCGGGGGAGTTTAGGCATAATTGATGCCTGTGGTATCGACGTCGATGCTCATGTGGGTGGGAAGGGTGGTAATATGGATTTTTTCGGATGCGGTTTTGAGCCGCGACTTGATACATCCGACAATGGCCTCGTTGATGTTTTTAATGGCTTCATCAAGCGTCCTCCCCTCTGTCATGCATCCAGGGAGATCGGTGCACTCCACAACATAGCGTCCTGTCTCATCCTGTTCGATAAGGAGTGTGAATTTCATAGGAGGTTCTTCGATTATAGTTAGGGGGATATGATTATTAAGATGTGGGAGAAGAAGTATCCCTCCTGATCGTGGACAACAAACAACAGATAGTGCCCATCAGCTCATCGAGCGTCTTTCACTGGGTGAATAGGTCCACCCCGATGCCCCGACTACACCAGAAGGTGCCATCCAAATATATTTCAAATTTTACGAGCATTCGCATTCCTTTCACGCGTTCTGTTATGGGTACTAATGTATCATCATGCAACAAAAGGTTCTTTTACCCCCGGGCGATGATAAAGGGGAATACCGTCCCGTGCGAGGGCGCTGAGGTGAAGTTCGATAGCTTCGGCACTATTTTTCTTCGCCTCCTCCTCGGTTTTCCCCTGGGAGACGCAGCCCGGAAGTGACGGCACGGTAACGATATACCAGCCATCCTCATCCTGTTCAATCGGAATTTTGAATTCCATACCTGCTCCCTGAATCTTAATAGATATTTGGTTCCGATATTTAAGAGGGTCTATGGTACTCTCTTGTTCCACCCTCATTGGTAATCAGTTAATAAATTCCGGTCGTCGAACTCCCTGATAGTAAACTGGAATCCCAGTTCCCTGGAGAATGCAATCTCTCCTGTTTTTCCGTTGTTCATGTATCGTCGTGAAGGAATCCACAGCCAGGTATCCGCTTCTGGAATTCCTCAAGGGGAAAAGGGTATCACAAGTGCTGAGGTACTCATGAGGTCAACCGTCGCTCAGCCAGCCTTGTTGGTCGTCCCCATAGTATTATTGACCAGCTCTGGCACAGAATACTTCATGAGATTGCCGCAAAAGGCCACCAGACTTTTCATCGCAGTCCTTGGTATCCTCCTGCTCTGCTCGATCGTGTCGGCAGCCACCAGTGTTCCGAGCGTGATCATCACTGAGTACGAGGTCTCTCCTGCGGTCCTGCTCCCCGGGGAGCAGGGGATCATCAGCGTGACGGTCAGGAATACCGCTGACCGGGCTACCCTCACCCAGTCCTATCTCTCTGATACGACCGAGACCACCACGAATATTGATATCAATGCCCCGATCGACAGCGTCACGATGGTGGGAAACGGGATCCAGGTGCTGAGCGAGGGGTATTACCGGGTTGGGGATATCGGTCCGGGGCAGTCGATCCCCCTCTCGTTTCTCTTCAAGGCCCCGGCACAGGCCGGGATCTACTTTCCCGAGATCTGGATCCGGGTCTCGGATGCCCGGAGCCTGAAGTATCCGATCCCGGTCAATGTGAACAGCGAGGTGGCGATCCAGAAGCGGCCCCAGATCAGTATCGAGAAGCAGCTGCCTGCCAGTGTCACTCCCGGCGATGACTTCAATGCGACCATCCTCTTTGAGAATACCGGGCAGCTCTCGGCAAGCAATCTCAAAATCTCGGTGAACTCCTCTACCCCCTCCATCACCGCAAAGACCGCCAGCACCTATCATATCGACCGGCTGGGACCAGATGAGAGCCAGGCGATCGCCATGGCGTTTTCGACCGACCGGAATGCCCCCCTAGGGCTCCGGCCGGTCACCCTGGTGATGGAATACCAGGAACCGGACGGGTCAATCCAGCAGCAGGTGGAGACGCTCGGGGTGAATGTCAGGGGGAGAGCGGAGCTCGGGATCTCCCAGATTACGACGGATCCTGCCCGGATCCAGAAGGGAGAGCAGTTCACGCTGATCATCAGGATCGAGAATACCGGCACCGATGATGCCAAGTCGGTGGATGCCATGATCGATATCCCGCTTCCGGGCACCAAGGAGGCATTCGTCGGCACCATCGAACCGGCCAATGATGCACCGGCACCTTTCAACCTCCAGGCCGACCGGGCCGGGGAGATCCCCTACACGCTGACCATTCGGTACGAGGATGACTATGGTCCTGGCGAACAGGTGCAGAACCTTCGCCTGAATGTGTATGGGAGCAACAATACGTTCCTGATCCTCGGAGGAGTGCTCCTCCTCGTCCTGGCAGGGATTGGCGGTTACTGGTACTTCAAACTCCGTCGGAAACCGGGAACCGGCAATGTTTGAGGATGCCAAGGTCGCCTTCTTCCTCGCGAAGCGGTCGATTGTCCGGGGAAACAAGGGGACCCTCTCCCTCACCATCCTGATCATTGGGATGGTGTTTGTCAACCTGATCTTCCTTCCCTCCATCATCTCCGGGGTAGCAGTGCTCTTTAACCAGCAGACGATCGACTACAGTTACGGGAACCTGGTGATCGAGCCGAAAGAGAACCAGGTGTATATCAATAGTGCCGATGAGCTCCAGAAGAAGATTGAACGGATCCCTGGCGTGACCAGGGTCTCTCCCCGGTATATTGCGGGGGCAACGATCGTGTACAAGGGAAACGAGGTGACCCCGCTCCTGTATGCGATCAATCCGGATGATGACCGGCGGGTCCTGAAGATCGCCTCCAAGGTCGCCAGCGGGGAGTACCTGGGGGATGGCGACACCGGCCAGATCCTGATCGGGTACCGGCTTGCCGGGAACTATGATGAGCGGCTTGATGTGATCCCCTCCCTTGGCGGTGTGGTGGTGGGGAAGGTGGTGGAGGTGACGTTCAATAACGGGGTGACCCGGGAGTACCGGGTCAAGGGGATCATCAACTCCGACTCCTATGATGTCGACTCCAACGCGTTCATCACCAGGGACGAGTATGAGTCGGTGTATGGGCTGGAAGACAAGGCAAAC
>JAKLGZ010000052.1 GCA_022710385.1 Methanoregula sp. | reverse complement strand
AATTATCGCTTGAAAAAAATAGTGAGAAGATTACCATTCATACCGGGCTCCATACCCTCCTATCTGGAAGATCCTTTCATTGGGTGATTCACTCCGGATATGCACGCACAGGTTCAATCCCCGATCGAAGGAATACCAGCCCCCCAGATCAATAACTTCAACCGTGCATACACTACCGGTGGTGTAAAACGTTCGAGTAACCGTCGTGATTCGGGAACATCCATTCCAGACCTCCACTCCAATGGCTCTCGGGAACCCTCCTCCGGAAATATCGGATCGGTAATGCAAGCCAAGATACCTGACTTTTGGTTGTATTCCCCCCTGCTTCGAGTGATAACTGCCAAACGGGCAGTTTATCCAGGCCGCGGGATAATATCCTGAACTGCTCGCTTTCAAGAGGACGTAGTGCCCATCGGCATAATCCCGCTCGTACACAATATCTGCATTCGGCCCGCCATTGGCCTCTGCAGCCGATCCATGGAAAAAGACGGTGTCATAAGAGGTGAAAGCACCGCCATTGACAACAGGGCTCTGGGGGTCCATACCGCATCCTCCCAATTCACCTGATGATCCCTCTGGTACTCCAGGCATACTATCCGAAGGCACTGGTTCTGCAGGGCTTCCGGCCGACACTGGTGCCACCGCATCCGCACCCCGGGAGAATGGCTCCTCTTCACCATCAACAGATACATTCTCTGCGACCACTGGAATGGCCAGGAGCAGTACCATGAGTACTCCGATTACTGCTACTATCAGATGTTTCATCTTCACCCTCTTTTATGGATACCCGCTCCAGAGACGAGCTGGATGACCCGATTGAAATACCCCCCTGGTTGTGTGTACCCAAAGGTGTCCCTGTCCTATGAAGAGAAGAAGATTCCCCTGCTGATTCCACGCCATCAACAAGTGCTTTGTCAATGGGGGGTGGAATGTCCTGTTGGCACTCCATCCGGAAAACACCCCTTAGGGCGAAGATGCCCCAGAGAAGATTCCAGGAACCCTGCAGCCCCCGGACGCGTCACAGAGATCCGATCAGGTCGCTCTTGGCGTTGTATCAAGCCTGGCCTGGGAGTGCTCCGGCCTATGGAAAAATGTCGTTTCCAGAAATGAGACCTCGATCTTAAAAAGGGCAGAGGATTACCATTCAAACCTGGTCGCATACCCTCCGATGATAACCTTCCTGTTACTACTTGGATCAGTATTTATGACATGCAGAGATAACGTCAATCCACGGTTATAGGTATAATAGTCCCCCAGATTGATGATCTGGACGTTATAACCAGCACCGCTGTACGATAAATCAGGGTTGAAATCAATTGTTCTTAAAGTCGTCATATCTCGATTATTCCATATCTCAACTAAATCAATATACAGATTAGGCTCCGTAGAGTAGGTGAAAGCAAGGTATTTTATTACCGGTTGCACTCCCCCTGTCCTCTTGTCATAACACGGTATGGGACAATCGATATATCCAAAAGAAGAAGGTTTGATTACCGTTTCCTCTCCCCAAGGGCGTCGTATTTCAGAATAAACACCAGCATTGGTTAATTCTGCTTGTGCCATTGATCCGGGGAAGAACACGGTATCATAATTTGAATACACCCCTCCGTTAAGGACCGGGCTTTGCGTGTCACTGCCACCACGTTCTCCGGGGGCGGTCATATCTCTTCCCTCATCCTCTCCTTGAGAATCACCCATTACAGGCGTCATTGAGAGCATGATGATGAATAGTATAGGAACCGATAGCAATTTCCAATTCAATTCTCTTCCTCCTTTTACTCCAATCTTAACAAATTGAGATTATATAAACACGTGCCAAACAGGATCGAATCTCGTAACTTTTTTTCAGCTTTGAATGAAAAAAGAACCGTGAACGATCAGTTCGTTTGGATAGAGGGGGAGAGTCATCAGTCATCGCCTCTCATGCAGGAGCTGATCAGCCTCCGAAACAGGTGAAAAAAAGTGGCTATGAAAAAAGCGAGGAACTACCATTCAAACCTGGTCTCATACCCTTTGATTTTCCCGCGCCAGTATTTGTCGCTGACTGATTTGGAACAATACCCTCATTTCAGTCCATGATCAAATCTCTACCAGCCAACGACATCAATCATTTTACCTGGAGAGGCGACGGTGCTGGTAAGCGGAGGGTTAGTTTCAATAGATTTCACCCGGGTGAATCCATTGTAAATACTTACTTGATATATTTCTCATCTTCCCATGGTCTGATACTCCAAGCCAAAATATCTGAACCCTGGGTTGTATTCCTCCCTGCTTCACCCTCGAAAAAGAAGATGCCCCAGAGAGGATTCCAGGAACCCTGCAGCCCCCGGACGCGTCACAGAGAGCCGAGCAGGTCGCTCTTGGCGTTGTATCAAGGATGGCCTGGTAGTGCTCCGGCCTATGGAAAAATGTCGTTTCCAGAAATGAGACCTTGCGCTCTAAAAAAAGGAGGGAGAGTTACCACTCATACCGGGCGCCATACCCTCCGATATCGACCTGCCCGTACGATGTCGTTGACGGATTTCGAATCCATAAACACATATTCAATCCACGATTGAACCGTATGTACTCGCCCAGATCAATAACTTGAAGTGAGTAGTCGCCGGTGCTTTTGAGGGGTTGGCTGAAAATTTTCGCCATCCCAGAAGAGGCTCCATTATACACTTGCACTCCATAGATTTCCGCTTGATTAGAGGTCATATACTGCAAGCCAAGATATCTGACCGAGGGTAGTATTCCCCCCTGCTTCGAATCATAACTGAAATAGGGGCAGTTTACATAGACTTGGGAAGCAGATGCATTGAGTATGATTTCATGACAGTTGGCCCAATCGCCTTCCCTATACACCCCTAGTGAATTGATATGGTTCTCTGCCATCGACCCATGGAAAAAGACGGTATCATACTGCGAAAAAATCCCGCCATCAAGCACAGGGGTCTCGGTGTCAATACCACTTCCTCCTGAATTACTTGCAGCAGTGTCCCTATTCATTGACGTTCCCTCAGCCTCTGCCATTACCGGTATTGCCACGAGTAATGCGATGAATACCCCGAGGATTATTACTATCCCGTGTTTCAATTAACACACCTCTTTTCCGGATACCAGCTCCAGAGGCGTGGTGGGTTTCCAAGATACCTTTCCCCCCTGGTTGAGTACCCAGAAGATCCCCTGTTTCAGATAAGAAGAAGAAGATTGTTGTTTGTATCGATACCTGCCGAGGAAAAAAACCACCGGACGGAATGGCCCGGTTCGAGGCACGCTCCAGCCCCCTTTTCCGGAACGGAGCCGTCTCTTTTTATAGGAATACTATTTATCCCCCTTATTCCTGATACTCATAGCATGGACGAACCCTCTGGCATCCTGCAGGAGACCGGGACGCACGGGACCAGCCCCGGGAGGTACCAGTATCTCCTCAGGGATGGGAGCGAGGCCTCCTTTGTTGCCGAAGGCACCCGCCTCTCCCGGAAGAACCGGCAGGAGGAGGCACTCTTCTGGTTTGACCAGGCCCTGCAGAAGTGTCCGGACTATCCCCCTGCCCTGCTTGGCAAGGCGTTTGCGTTTGGCAAGATGGGAAAATATAACGAGGAGATCCGATGCTGTGACCTGGTGCTGGCACAGGAGCCCGGCTCGGTCGAAGCCCTCCTCCTCAAAGCATATGCCCTCGGGAAACTGGGCCGGTTCGGAGAGAAGATCGCCTGCTGCGACCAGGCCCTCGAGGCTGATCCGGGATCTGCGGAGGCATGGAACAGCAAGGGCCAGGCCCTCGGGATGCTCGGGCGGTTCCAGGAGGAACTCGAATGCTGCACCAGGGCAACCGACCTTCGCCCCCGCTATATCGGGGCCTGGGTGAACGCCGGCCAGGCACAGATCCAGCTGAAGAATTACCCTGAAGCAGTCAAGGCGCTGAACCGGGCGATCCAGGTCTACCCCCGCTATACCGCCGCATGGGTGAACAAGGGGATCGCCCTCTGCGGGCTCCACGAGTACCATGCCGCAATCGAGTGCTTTGAGTACGCCGGGAGGGAATCGCCCGGGAGCCGGCGGATCCTGTACTGGAAGGGCCTTGCCCTCTCCCGGACCGGCCAGTACCAGGAGGCGGTCACGAGCCTCTCCCCCCTCGTCGCCCGGGACCCCGGCTATGCTGACGCATGGGTCATCCTCTCCAACTGCCACTTCATGCTCGGGAACCTGGACGAGTCGGTCCGCTGCTTCATGACCGCCTACGGCATCGACAAGAACGACATCAGGGATCTCGTCAAAAAGGGCATCATCAGCTGGCGTCAGGGGAACAGCCCCGAAGCCCTCCGGTGCATGTCGGGCGTCTTTGGGATCCTCCTGCGCTGAAATCCCCAAGAAGTCCCTGGCTGTCGCCGCTTTTTTCCCATCCATCAGCCGGGAACGGGTGCAGGGTGATATAGTTTTATGAGAAGGAGCTACAAATAGAAGAGGCAATCGACCACTGGATGACGGTCACGGTGAAGAGAGGAGCAGCACCGGAATCTGCACGGCACACGGCTTATCGGCGGTGCAGCCTGGTGCAGGGATGTTTGCCGTGCCGCCCAGGCGTGCGGTGAAAAGATCGGTACCGTTATGCGGACCACTCACCATAGCACGTTGAACAACGCTCCCTTTCTTTCGAATACCATACCCAGAATGATACCATGACATCGCGAATGCATGCCCCCCACACCACCTGCCCCGGATGCCGGGAGGAGGTCTACCTGGAAGAGCTCGTGAAAGGGCGCTGCCCCCTCTGCGGGTGTGAGTTCGAGGAGTTCGATACCCAGGAGACCGAGATCGAGGACTTCGTCGAGCGGTCCGACCTCCCCTGGCTCGTCTTCAACTACTTCCTCTTCAAACGCTTCCTCGAGATCGGGGCGAGCCCGGTCCAGATCATGCAGTTCGTTGCGACCTTCAACGACCAGGACCTGTCCGGGAACAACGGGAAGCCCGATACGACCTTCCAGCTCCAGGTCCCGATGCAGGTCCTCGACCGGATCCGGCCGAAACGGTGTGCCGGCTGCGGGAGGATCTTCTTTGCCCATGGCCGGAAGATGGCGACAGGCGACCTCGCTGCCCCCGGCCTCACGTACCGGTACTACTGCGACAAGTGCTGAAACGTTCCCCTTTTTTGGAAGGATTTTCCAGACTTTCTTTGAAGGAAAGGGAAAAAATCCTCATTAAAGACGCTTCTTCATTGTTAGTCTGGTAGACATGAGGAACAGGATTCGTGATGTGGGGGCTGCCGCCCCCACACCCCCACAGGTGATGCACGCCGCCGCCCCCGAAAGGCGCCCCGGCGGCGGCTCAGGGACGGTTCATCAGAGCGATGTAGTGGACGACGGTATCTTCTGAAATTTTCAAAACAGAAAGGAAGACCGCTCGAACGGGTTCATTGTGGGGGGCTGCCGCCCCCAGACCCCTGCAGGAGATGCATTCCGCCGCCCCCGTAGGGCGCCCTGGCGGCGGCTCATGACGGTTCACGTGAGATGCAAAGAACTAATGAATCGTTTTGAAAACCGCTGGAATAGGATCCCTTCTGTGGAGGGGGCTGCCGCCCCCAGACCCCTGCAGGAGATGCACACCGCCGCCCCCGTAGGGCGCCCCGGCAGCGGCTCATGACGGTTCATCAGAGCGATGTAGTGGACGACGGTATCTTCTGAAATGTACAACCGATGAGGAAAACCGCCCAGAAAGAACGATATGCCAAAGAGAACAGGATTACTCATCCTCTTCGGCAAAACAGAGGGTGGCGGCTCACCCCTCTAAAAAAATATCCTGACTCTAATACGACCGGCCCACGAGTGCCCCGGTCCCCGGCTTCCCGCAGGAGATGCAGGCACTGCCGCCGGCGCAGGAGAACCCTGCCTGCACCTCGGTGCCGAGCACGCTCGCGTTCACCGTCTCCTCGATGAAATCGGCACAGGTCCGCTCCCCGCACCAGGGGACGATCGCGACCCCCTTCTCGATCGCGACCGAGAGCTCCTCCATCGTGTCGACGACCCTGGCATGCGACAGGAGATGCTCCTCGCCCCTCCGTGTGAGCGTGCCGGTGAACCTGGCAAGGAGATCGGCCACCCCGAACCTGAGGGATGCCCTCGGCACCGTGGACTTGTCCCCAAGCCGGGTCACCGCCGTCACCTGCCCGGCATCGAGATCGCGGGGCCCGACCTCCAGCCGGAGCGGGACCCCCCGCATCTCCCAGTAGTAGTACTTGGCGCCCGGCCGGAGGTCGCGGCGGTCCACCTTCACCCGGAGCCCGGCGGCGGCCAGCTCCTCCTCGATCACCCGGGCAGCCACGAGCACCTCCTCCTTCCGCTTCCCGATCGTGATCGGCACGATCACCACCTGGACCGGTGCAACTGCCGGTGGGAGGACGAGCCCCTTCTCATCGCCGTGCATGCTGATCAGGGCGGCGATGCACCGCTCGGAGATCCCGTAGCAGGTCTGCTGGGCGAACTGCTGCTCCCCGTCCACGTCCTCGTACGTGATCGCAAACGTCTTTGAGAAGTGGTCCCCCAGGTGGTGCACCGTCCCGATCTGGAGCGTCCTCCCGTCGGGCATGATCGTGTCGACCGCTATGGTATAGTCAGCCCCCGGGAACTTGTCCCAGTCCGGCCGCTTCGAGACGATCACCGGCACGCAGAGCGTTGCATAGAACTGCCGGTAGAGCGCAAGGGCCGCATGCACCTGCGCCTCGGCATCCTCCCAGGTGGCATGAACCGTGTGCGCCTCCTTAAACGACGTGATCTCCCGGAGCCGGATCAGCGGACGGGTATGCTTTGTCTCGTACCGGAACGTGTTCACGATCTGGTAGACCCGGAGCGGGAGGTCGGCATGGGAGCGGACCCAGAGGTGGTACATCGGGTAAATGGCACACTCGCTCGTCGGCCGGAGCGCCAGTTTCACCTCGAGCGGGGACAACCCCCCGTGGGTCACCCAGTAGACCTCGTCCTCGAACCCCTTGATATGCTCCCCTTCCTTGGCGAGCTCGGTCTCGGGGATCAGGAGCGGGAAGAGTGTTTCTGCGTGGTCCACATCAAGGAGCGCCCTGAGCTCGCCGTACACGTTCCTTCGGAGGGCAAACCCGAACGGGTACCAGACATACAGCCCCTTGACCGGGTACCGCACGTCCATGATCTCGGCACGCCATAACAGCTCATTGTACCAGCCGCTGAAATCTTCCTTCGGCGGCAGTGCACCCAGATCGTCGTCCATGTTTTCAAAAACCTCAAGCTACCAGAGCTATGATTGCCGGTGTTATAAATGCCTCTGTGACCGCTGCAAGAAAGACGAGCGGGAGGACCGCGTAACAGAACAGCCGGCCGAACCGGACCGCCTCTGCTGCCGCATCCGCCTCCGCATGCCACTCCCTCCAGAGTGACCGGGCGAGGAGGAACCCGAGCGTCCCCGAGATGAGGAAGGCCGGGATCTCGAAGATCCCGTGCGGGAGGAGCCCGGCAGCGATGTACAGCGCCCCCTCCTCCTGGCGGACCACCTCCATGATCGAACCGATCACCACCCCGTTTGAGAGGATCACAAACGCCGTCACGAGCCCGAGCGACGCCCCGCCGAGGAACATCACCAGGCATGCCTGGAGGTTGTTCAAAAAGAGCGTTGCAGCAAGGAGCGGTGCCGAGGCGTCGATCACCTCCCCGAGGATCGCCTCCCGGAAGAGCTCGAGGAGCTGCTGCCCGGCGGCCGGGTCTGCCACCGTCAGCAGCACCCCGAGCATCACCGAGAAGGCAAAGAGGGCACAGGTGAGGATCGCTGCCCGCGACCCCTCAGACATAGAGCACCATCCGGACCATGTCCCGGATCCCCGGGGCAAGCCCGACCGTGATCATGGCAAGGACGATCAGGTGCCACAGGATCGCCGGCCCCTCGTCCCGGTACCGCTGGAGGATCCAGATACCCGGGAAGAGGACCGCGAGCTTGAGCGGGAACATCACAAACGCCGTACCGGTCAGTTCGATCAGGTTCGATCCGACGACATGCACCTCCATGTAGTCGATCTCGTGCAGGTCGATCCCGTAACTCGTGGCACTGGCATCGAGCATCTGCCCGAAGATCAGCGCAAGGTAGAGCGGGTCGGCGGCATACGTCCAGCCGAGGAGGTACCGCATCGCGGCATACACGAGGATCGTGCTCGCGATCCCCATCCCGAGGATCGTGGCGAGCACCGGGATCGAGATCATCCCGTTCTCCAGCCCGAAGGACACGAGCAGCCCGGCGATTACAATGCAGGCCGCCACCCCGATGCCGGCATACCATGCCGCGTAGTCCCGGACTACTCCCGCCCGCATGGCGTAAGCGGTCACCACCAGGACGGTGACCGTGAAGAAGAAGAGGACGAAGTAGATCAGTGGCGTGATCAGGAGATACTGCCAGGGGGGGCTGATCATCCCGGTATCCTCGACCACCCGCAGGAGCCCCCCGAGAACCACGTAGGGGAGCGTGGCGAGGATGAACCGGCGGTCCACCTGGACGATCTTCGAGCGGTAGAGCCACCGGTAGATCAGGTAGAGGGCGAGGATCAGGACAAGGGCGTAGGTGAGCGTATCGACAATATTGTATGGTTGTCCATAGACTATGGGATCAATGTAGTATTTGTAGATGAAATCCCTAATCATTGCCTGATCTAAATGAGCGCGGATCGTATTAAAGTACTGAAGCAGAAAGGCACGGAGAAGTCCCGGTGGATGCAGCTCCCGCGGGACGTCGTGATAGGCCACGAGGTGCTGACCCATCTTTCGGCAGTCTGCTCCGACCTCCGCCTGGGCAAATCCGTGCTCGTCATCACCGGGACCCATACTCGTGACCTTGCCGGGGAGCAGGTGATCGCTCTCCTGTCCGGGCAGTACGACGTGACCCCGTTTGTTGCCGGGACCATCAGCATGGAGGTGATCCGGGAGGCGGAACTGGCCGCTGCAGGCAAAGACTTCGTCATAGGCGTCGGGGGTGGCAGGGTGATTGACACCGCAAAGATCGTCTCCTACAACCTCGACCGGCAGTTCATCAGCGTGCCCACGGCAGCCTCCCACGATGGGATCGCCTCTGCCCGGGCATCCGTGCCGATGGTCGAGGGGAGCGTCTCGCTCGAGGCCCACCCCCCGATCGCGATCGTCGCCGACACCGGCCTGATCGCACGGGCCCCCCACCGGCTTCTTGCCGCCGGCTGCGCCGACATCCTCTCGAACTACACCGCCTGCCTCGACTGGGAGTTAGCCCACCGGCTGCGCGGGGAGCCGGTCAGCGAGTACGCCATCGCTCTCTCGCGGATGACCGCCGAGCTCCTGATGAAGAACGCAAAGACGATCCGGCCATGCCAGGAGGAGAGCGCCTGGTTCGTGACAAAAGCCCTCGTCTCCTCAGGGGTGGCGATGAGCATCGCCGGCTCTTCCCGGCCGGGTTCCGGCGGGGAGCACAAGTTCGGGCACGCCCTGGAGCGGCTGGCGCCGGGAAAAGCCCTCCACGGGGAGGCGTGCGGGATCGGGACGATCATCACCATGTACCTGCATGGCGGGGACTGGCGGGAGATCCGGGAGGCCCTCCGCGAGGTCGGTGCCCCCACCACCCCGAAGGAGCTGGGCATCCCCGATGCGATCGCGGTCGAGGCGATCATCGCTGCAAAGGAGATCCGGCCCGAGCGGTTCACCATCCTTGACATGGGGATCTCCCGGGAATCGGCAGAACACCTGGTACGCATGCTGTATGCGGAGTGAAAGGCCAATGGTGGAAGGAAAACCGAAAGTGACCCTG
Organism: Methanoregula sp.; assembly: GCA_022710385.1. Classification (GTDB taxonomy): domain Archaea; phylum Halobacteriota; class Methanomicrobia; order Methanomicrobiales; family Methanospirillaceae; genus UBA9949. Next base: position 557 of record JAKLGZ010000052.1, on the reverse strand, counting down.
ATTGGGAAAGAACTGGCAAAGAACGGCCTCGAGTTCATCTACGAGGGATCGATCGCCGAATGCAGCGCATGCAAGCTGAAATCGGCCTGCAACAACCTGAAGAAAGGGCGCCGCTACCGGATCGTGGGGGTACGCTCCGTCGAACATACCTGCACCGTCCACCTCAACGGGGCACAGTCCGTGGAGGTCGTGGAATCGCCGATCCCAGCCCTCCTCCCTGCGGACATGAGCATAAAAAATACCAAGATCCAGTTCGAGTGCTCGTGCAACCGGGAACTCTGCCCCAACTATCCCTTCTGCCGGCCGGACGGGATCATCGAGCGGGAGAAATACATCGTCGTCAACGTGATCGGTGGCGCCCCTGAACAGTGCGAGAAGGGGCGAACCCTCCAGTTTGTCGAGCTGATCCCCGTCTGACCGGGATATCGCTTTCTCCAATGAAAATCACTTCGTAATTTTCATAATGGAGGGTATAGTGGCATATCATCCACCATTTTTTCACGCCATCACATGATTTCATACCTCTCTTGACGCTCCTGGGGGTTGCGCCCTTGGCT
>JAKLGZ010000051.1 GCA_022710385.1 Methanoregula sp. | reverse complement strand
CGGGACCGGGGAAGGTCCTTGTGTTCGAGTGCCTGTCGCACCAGAGCGGCGATGTTCTTGATCCCCTGGAAGCCGTACTGAGGCTGGAACATCGGGTTCATGAGGGTCAGGTTCACGACCGGGCAGGGAGGGAAGCGGCCGGAGTTGCCAAAGAAGAGGGGTTTGTCATACTGCCTGACGATTGCCTCAAGCTCCAATTCGGTCTCTTTTGATGACCGGAAACTCCCCAGCCGGAAGAGGCCTTGTGTCAGGATCACCTCCGGGTTGACACCGCTCTCCAGCAGGAACTTGATGCTCGGCATCCGCTCCTTTATCGTGTAGGGGTGCACGTTGATGACGACGGGATGTGCTCCAAACTCCGCTGCCATCCGTGCAAGGGAGAGGGCCCGTATCGGCCCGGGGAATTCTGAAATCTCGATGATGGCAGTTTTCCCTGATAGTGCCTGTTTCAGGTAGGCGATATCCGGTGCAACCTCTTTTATCTCCTTCTCGATCACGGCAAGGGCTTGTTCCTTCATCCCAAGGGGGGTTGCAACGCTGAGCAACCATTCTTTTGTCGCTTCAAGCCCGTACGGCTGCCCGGTCCGGCTGTACGGGATGCCGAACCGTTCCTGCATCAGGTCACCCAGTTTCTGCCCCCAGTCGTAGCACCATGAAGCATTCAGTTCGACCTCGCGGGCATGCCTGATCTGCTCGACCGTGCAGCCTCCCGCGATGATGGCGTTTATTTTTACTCCGATAAGGGCAAGGAGCCGTTCTATCTCATCCATGTCCCAGGAGAACTCGGTTGGTGAGGGGCCCCAGCGGGCACCGAGGATGTTGATGGTTCCTTTCATGCTCGTGGTGGGGGGGTCCATCAGCTCCATGATCAGTTTGAACGCATCCTCGTACCCGCTCCGGAAGTCCCCTCCGAATCCCTCGCTTTTGAGCGCGAGCACCCGGCAACCGACCAGCTTCTCGGCTTCGCGGGCGATACTCTCGACATCATCCCCGATGATCCCGGAACAGCAGCAGGAGAGGATGACGATCAGGTCAGGATGGTACTTTACATAGGCTTCCTTCACCGCTTCAAGGAGTTTTCCCTCCCCTCCGTAGATGACATGGCTTTCATCAAGGGCGGTGCAGGCGGTCGGTTCGAGCGGGACCCCGCGGATCTCGCAGCATTCCCTGGTCCTGACAAAATCGGACATGTAGAGGGGGCACCCCGTGGGGCCATGGACGAGGGGGACGACATGGCGGATACCGCTGATAACGTAGTAGGCGGTGAAAAATTTGCACATAGGGGCGTGCGAGGCCTGCAACTTCGGGATCATCTCGCCGGATTCCACTTTTCCCAGCAGCTGTTGCAGGGTTCCATGGAAGACGATAGCATCATTCTCCATGACTGGCTCACTTTACCATCTCGCATGGATGGGTATATAGTTAGGGATAGGGATCCCCCTCCTTATCAGGCCTGGTCTTCCGGTGTTTCGATACGGAACAACAGGGGGAGAAGATATGAACGTCTGAGTCTTAATGATTGCACATGACGGGACTACGTCTCTCGTTACCTTCCCCTATTGGAAAATGCACGTCAATGGAGGGGATAAAATCAACTATATGATTTCATTCCGGAGCAGGAATTGTCATACTGGGGTTCATTGAAATTTTCGCACGGTTCTTTTCCGATAGAGTAACCGTGGGTTTTCGATTTTTCGATGGGAGTGGTATCAGAAACACGTGTAATAATTATTTTAAAATTGTTATATTATATCATAATAATGCTTTAAGTATTATAGATAATGTTTACAAATTATTATGAAATCATTTAATAGATGCTACGATTAAAAATAAAAGTATGAGGTTTATACGACCACTCTCTCTCGTGACTTGTTGTATCGTCATTGCAGGGCTTCTTTCAGCTGGATGTGTGTCGCCGAATGATGAGGGGATGACGCCCAGGGGAGAGGAGACCGTTACCGTTGTTGACATGATGAACCGGACAGTGACAGCTTCTGCGGATCCCGGCCGAATTATCGGGATTGGTGCCGGGGCGCTCCGGATGATTGTCTATCTCCAGGAACAGGACAAGGTTGTCGGGGTTGATATCCGGGAACAGGATGCCAATGGAACGGTCTCTGGCATGCCATCGGGGATTGACCGCCCGTACAATATAGCCCATCCTGAACTTGCCAGCCGCCCCTTTGTCGGGGGGATAACCGGGGATCCTGAACTGATTGCGCTCCAGAAGCCAGACGTGGTATTCGTGACGTTCGTGACCGGGAAGGATGCCGATGCCCTGCAGGAGAAGAGCAGGGTGCCGGTCATCTCGCTCATCTCGGGCGACCTCGGGAAAAACCGGCAGGTGTTCTACTCATCCCTGCGAACCATGGCCACGGTCCTTGGCAAAGAGCAGCGTGCCGAGGATGTCATCAGCTATATCAATGCGACCCTGGCCGATCTCCAGGAGCGGACCAGCGGGATCCCTGCTGGTGAGAAGGCCTCGGTCTACGTTGGCGGGATCGCCTATAACGGTGCCCACGGGCTCCTCTCCACGGATCCCGCGTACGCCCCCCTTGCCATGGTAAACGGGAACAATGTTGCAGCCGAGGCCGGGACCGGTGGCCAGATCATGATCGACAAGGAGAAACTGCTCTCATGGAACCCCGATGTCATTTTCATCGATGAGGCCAGTTATTCCCTCGTGGTCGAGGACCTGAAGGACCCCGTGTACCAGTCCCTGGATGCCGTCAGGGAGGGAAGGATCTATGGGGTCATGCCCTACAACTGGTACGCCAACAATTACGACACGGTGCTTGCCGATGCCTACTTCATCGGGAAGATTTTGTATCCTGACCAATTTGTGGAGGTTGATCCGGAACAGAAGGCTGACGAGATTTACACCATGCTTGACGGGAAACCGGTGTATGCGGAGATGAAGCAGATCTTCGGGGGCTTTGTGCCCTTCAGCCAGATCTCATGAGGGATGGTTGATGGTCCCTTCTTCTTCCAATCCTTTCTCGCTCGAAGAGACTCCTGCATCAGGAACCGAGGCACCCCTTCACTTCCTCGAGAAGGCGCTCGGTGGACTGCGATTGTTCCAGGCCTTTGTCACGGCATATGAGGGAGGGATCATTGAGGCCTGCAGGGAACCCGCATCGCTGGCGGCTATATGCGGGAAAACGGGGGCTCATCCAGGAATCGCCGGACCCCTCTGCGAGGGACTGGTGCGTACCGGTGTTCTCTCCCATGACCGATCAGGGAACTACCAGGTTACGGCAGCCACCCGCGATTTCTTCCTCCCCGATTCCCGGTTCAGCCAGAAGGCTGCGATCGCCCAGATGAAGGAATTTGCCTCGCTCTTCTCCCGCCTCCCGGATATCCTGCCAAAAGGCCCCGTTGTGTATCCCCGGGGTGAGCAGTTCAGGGAGCGGGTCATCCCGGCCATGGCTGAACAGAGCCGGTGCGGACTGGTGCAGCGGGTCGCCGGAATTGTCTCTTCCCTCCCCGAGTTCCCTTCTGCACGGTGGTTGCTCGACCTCGGAGGCGGTCACGGACTGTATGCTATCGCCCTCACCCGGAAAAATCCTGATCTCTCGGCCGTGGTCTTTGATCTGCCCGAGGTGACCCCGGTAACCCGGGAGATAATCCGGCGGTATGGAGCACAGGAACGGATCACGACCCACGATGGTGACTTTTTCCGTGATCCCCTTGGTACGGGATATGATATCCTCTTCTCTTCGTCAAACCCCTCCGGGAAGATGCCTGCCCTGATCCCGAAGATCTCCGATGCCCTCAATCCAGGCGGGCTCTATCTCAACAAGCAGGTGATCGACAGCCCTGAAGAGGATCCCTTTGCCGACCTTGAATGGAACCTCTGGGCGCTGGAAGGGATGAAAAAGAAGGAAAAGCGGTTTCGGTTCGAGGGCAGCGTCCCCATGGAGGAGTACAACCGCATGCTCGGCGAATCGGGATTCATGGTCCGGAACACCGTTCCGGTTGACGGCCGGTCGGTCATGACCATCGCACAGAAAGCAGGTGTTCGGGGAGCAGGGCACGATGCATCTTGATGTGAACCCCCTGCACGAGCCTGAAGGATACCTTCGGTATGTCCGCCGCAAGGGATTGTTCCTCATAGGGGCAGGGTTCGGCCTCGTGCTGATGTTCCTGGTCGCACTGGCGGTCGGGAGCTCGTTTATTCCCCTGCCGGAGGTGGTCGCAGCCTTCCTCTCACCTTCGGGGGAGCATATCTCTACCATTGTCCTGCATATCCGCCTTCCCCGGGTGCTCTCCGCGGTGATAGCCGGGGCCGGGCTTGCTGCAGCGGGGGTGGTCATGCAGTCCGTGCTCAGGAACCCGCTGAGCTCCCCCTACACGCTGGGAGTCTCCCATGCCGCAGCATTCGGAGCGGCGTTTGCGATCACCGCTCTGGGGGCCGGTTCGATCTCCCACCTCATCTCGGATTCCATGGTCGTCCGAAACCCCTACCTGATCACCATCTGTGCCTTCCTCGGGGCGATGCTTGCCACCGCGGGCCTTCTCCTCGTTGCGAAATACCGGAGTTCCCGGCCGGAGGTGATGATCCTGGTCGGGGTGGCGCTCGCCGCCCTCTTCACAGCGGGGACCACGTTCCTCCAGTATTTCTCATCGGCTGACCAGATCGCGGCGATCGTCTTCTGGACATTCGGGGATGTCGGCCGGGCAACCTGGCGCGATCTCCTGCTCATGATGGTGATCGTCCTGCCATCCCTCGGATATTTCTTCTTCACCCGGTGGGATTACAATGCCATCGATGCGGGGGACGAGACCGCCCATACTCTCGGGGTCAATGTGGAGCGGGTCCGGACGCTTGCGATGCTGCTCTCCTCGTTAATCACCGCTGTCGTGGTATCGTTCCTCGGCATCATCGGGTTCATCGGGCTCGTGAGCCCCCATATGATGCGCCGGGTGGTGGGGTGTGACCAGCGGTATCTCCTCCCTGCATCCTGTATCGCGGGGGCGATCCTCCTGCTTGGCGCCGACATGGTCGCCCGGCTGATCATCGCCCCGGCGGTCCTCCCGGTCGGTGTCCTGACGGCGTTTCTCGGCGCCCCGCTCTTTCTCTACCTGCTTATCGGGAGGAGTGCGGTATGATCCTGAAGGTAGCCGGCCTCAGCTTCCGGTACAATGGCCTGAAGATACTCGAGGAGGTGGAGTTCCGGGTCAACCGCCACGAGATCCTCGCCATCCTCGGTCCGAACGGCGTCGGAAAGACCACCCTGCTCCGGTGCATCAACACACTGCTTCGTCCCCAGGCAGGGAGTATCCTTCTTGATGACCAGGATCTCCTCTCGCTGGGGAGGGATGAGGTGGCACGGTTGCTTGCCTACGTTCCGCAGCGGGGCGAGACTGGGCCAATCCTGGCATTCGATGCCATCCTGCTCGGGCGACGCCCGCACATCGGCTGGGATGTGCGGAGGGAGGATATCCAGAAGGTCCAGGCCATCATCGACCAGCTGCACATCGGACACCTGGCATTGCGGCCGATCAATTCCATGAGCGGGGGCGAGCTCCAGAAAGTCCTGATCGCACGGGCGCTCGTGCAGGAGCCGGGCCTCCTCCTCCTCGACGAACCGACAAGCAGCCTCGACCTGAAGAACCAGATCGAGATCCTTGCCTTCCTCCGCATGATCGTCCGGGCCCATTCGCTCACAGCAATCCTGACCATGCATGATATCAACCAGGCTATCCGGTTCGCCGACCGGTTCCTCTTTCTCAAGGAGGGGATGGTCTACGCTGCCGGGACACGGGAGATCATCACCCCGGAGCTGATCCGGGAGGTGTATGGTCTTCCCGTCACCATCGCCGAGGTCAACGGGATGCCAGTGGTGGTGCCGGGTCTCGATCATCTCCAAGCAACGGAAACCTCGCTGTCAGCTGAGTGAGAGCGGGGAATTCTTCCTGGGTTCCTCGTTTGTGCAGTGCCATGGGTATTTCTTTGTGAAGAGAATACCCCTAAGGTACCAGAAAGCATTAGCCGGAGGAAGTGTCGTGGGAGACGCGATAAAACTAGGAATCATCATATGCGATCGGTACCGGACCTGTGCCGGGTGCAAATGCCTGCGGGCGCTCCGCAACCGCGAGGGAGCGTTTGCCCGGTACCAGGGAAAAGAGGTCGAGCTGGTCGGGTTTGCCACCTGCAACGGGTGCCCGGGAGGAAACATCGAGTATGTACCCCAGGAGATGAAGAAGAACGGGGCAGAGGTTGTCCATCTTGCCACCGGGATGATTGTCGGCTACCCGCCCTGTCCGCGGATCTCCTATTTTAAGAAGTTTCTCCGGGAGAAGTATGGACTTGAGGTGATCGTTGGGACGCATCCCATTCCGCAGAATTACTATATGACTCATACGAAGCTTGGCACCTGGGAGGGAGCGGCGTGGAAGGAACTGGTCGCGCCGACGCTTACCGACGAGAAGACCCGGCTGACTTATGATTGAATGGCATGGGTAGGATAAAAAAAACCATTCTTTCGTCGCGAAACCTGTCCTGTCCGTTTATTGTGTGTTTCAATAGAGCGGGATTCCTGATTCTTTACCGCCTGGTGAGAAAATACCGTACCGTACCTTCCTCCCTGCCTTTTCCTCCACTCCCTATCCCGGCGCGGATAAAACCGTTCTTTTCCAGGACACGGATTGATACTGTCATCTCCGGGTAGGTGGTGGCGGTGATCCGCCGGATGCCCGGAGTATCCAGGATGACAGGGACGAGGTGGCGGACTACTTCGGTGGCATAGCCCTGGTTCCAGTACGCTCCGAGCACCGAGTACCCGATCATCACGGTGTCCGGTTCTCCCTGGACCGATGCAATTCCTCCGCTGCCGATTAGGGTGCGATCGTTCCGCTCATCTCCACAACGGATCCGGTACCAGGAGCAGAAGTTCTGATCCGATCCCTCTGACTGGATCCTGGCGAATTCTGCCAGAGTCTCTTTATCGAGGAACGGTGGCGGCCACGACAGAGTGATGGCAGCATTGAGGAGGCGCCCGAGCAGGGTGCGGCGCCCCTGACTACTGATCAGCATCTCGAGAGATGCCTAGACAAGTTCGAGACGCCCGGTCCGGATGGGTGTGCAGGACAACAGGAAACTTCACTAGTACTGATCTGGCTGTGTTGGAAGGGCAGATATCTTACGGTCGCTCATGCCGCATGCGTATCTGGTATTATCACAGGCAGGAATGGTGGAGTATGCCGTTCATTGACTCCCTTCCCTCAGATCGCCTGCCATCCATTCCAGCGATTCGGCCACCTTTTCCCGGAACGATTCCCGGTCTACAGCATACGCAACGTGCCGGTCAAGGACCATGATCCGGTCTGCCTGGGCCACCAGGGTATCCATGGCACACGCGGCAAAGACGAGCGCTGTCTCCCCCATCTTCCCGCGGTCGCTGGCCAGGATCTCTGACAGGGGGGTTATCTCCCCGGTCTGCAGGCAGCTTCGGACCAGCAGGTTGGCAGCTGCCCGGTCCTCATCGATGATCAGGAGCGGGGAACCCCGCTCGACCGCCCGCTGGACCTGATACGCCATGTTCATCGATCCGCTGCCCATGCCGGAGGCGGCCCGGGGAGTTCCATTGATTCCCGGAGGGAGTGCCGAAAAGAACATACTGATATCAGCCCCGGTCATGAGGGAGGTCATTGCTTCGGCACTGCAAAGACCAGGCACTGTCACGACATGCTCCCTCCCGTCCCCGGCAGCATGATCATCCATGCCCGCTAGGATCCCGTCAAGGAACGTGGTCTTCCCCTGGGCATTTGATCCGGCGACCGCGAAGACCTCCCTTTGCCGGATCCCAAGACCGGTAACGGACCGGTTGCTGGCCGGGAGCTCGATCTCGACTGGCTCGAGATCCCTGGGGCAGGTAAAAGGGATGTTCACCTCCTCTCTTGGCCCGGCGGTCCGAAAGAAGGGGCGGTACCTGGTGTACTGGCGGGCTAATCGTGATTCATCCCCGACAAAGGAGACAAGGCCGAGCGAAGGAAGCGATTCCCTGAGCAGCTGCTGGTCGAGCGTTCCGATCCAGGCCGTTTCCAGTTCCCGGGCTGGGACCGAGAAGGCGATGGCGGTGACCGATTCCCACAGGTTCGTGACGGTTTCAGTGATTGTGGTGATTGAACCGGGGGCGTACTCTACGGGAGCGGGGACTGCACCATGGAGAAGGAGGTGGATCCCATCGCGGTCCGCATAATTCCGGCGGTCGGCTTGCCAGAGGTCGGATGCCAGGGCAGCGGGAGATGCCACGAGGGTATACGGTTCGGTGATTGAGGCGACCTGGTGGGGGAACCGGGTGCCCCGGCCGGAGAGCGGCCCGAGCCTACGCTCGGAGGGTGCCTTCTGCTTGATCTGCTCAATGATCATGGCTACCGCACCTGCTGCACCGCGGATGTCAAGCGGACTCTCCTCCGGGAGGGAACGGCGGATAAGCAGTGGGAGGGAGAAGAGGAGTGCCGTACCGTCAAATGAATGGACCATGTATGCAGTGACTCCCTTCACAATGCAGATGCTGTCTATCGCCCACCGGCTCTCACCCGGAATGGCGAGAATCCCCTCAAGACAGGCATCCGGCCCCCGCTCTGCCATGGTACGAGGGTATCATCCTCCCTCGGTAATAAATCGAGGGTTTGCGTCCCTCTTGTTCTGCCATGGTCATGGTGGGATCGACCAGACCACCGGGGACCTCCTCTCATCGCGAACCTGTTTCGCATGATTTTTATGGAAAAACAGGGTGATGTTCTCCCATGGTGGAAAAGCACCCCATCAGGATGAAGCATATCGCCCCCTGCGGGATGAACTGTGCCATCTGCACGGCTCATCTCCGGGAGAAGAAGCGGTGCGAGGGGTGTTATTCACCGGAACGGATCGAGCGGAGGCAGTGTGCCATCTTCTCCTGCGAGCACGTACGGGGGAGATGCGGCCCTCCCTGTGCCGACTATCCCTGTAAACGGGTACGGCTGATGGACAAGCGGTACCGGACACGATATCACATGAGCGTTATCAGGAACCTCGAGAAGATCAGGGCCCATGGGATCCGGCAGTTTGTCACCAATGAGCGGGAGCGCTGGACATGCAGGACCTGTGGCGGAGTGATCGACGTCCATCATGGCCGGTGTGCATCCTGCGGGAAGGAACGGGAGGCATCGGGCTGCGATAAGGAGGAGTGAGCCATTCGTTCTTTTCAGGGAATTCATCATATCATTTTGGCCCATTGAGAAAGGGAAAGGTGTACTATCAGCCCGAAAATGAGGTCTGTGCAATGATATCCTTCCTGCACATGGGATTTTTTTTGTTCACCGAAGGTCTTTTGGATGCCAATACCGGTGTGGAATCCCCAATAACCCTTCCTTTGGAGCCGCTTCTGCCAGGAGATGCTCACATTTTTTAAAAACGGGGAGAAGGTTATTAAAATATGTTGTGGTAGGTACCCACGTTCGATACATCGGACAAGTTAATGAGTTGATGGAACATGATGCACCGACACGGACCTGGCATGATGCACTGGCGGGGCATGCTCATGCATGAAATAATGGAGAAGATCCCTGACGACCAGAAGAAAGTGATCCTGAAACGTATCATCGATGGCAAAATCCTCTTGAGGGAGAACCGCATCAAGCAGATGCAGTTCAAGATCGAGACCATGAAAATGATCAGGAAACTGATCGACGAGTGCTGATTGAAGAGCGCTTACTCACCTCTCTCTTTTTTCTCCTGGCCGGAACAGGTTTCTTTGCCCCCCCTCTCCAATGGGAAGGCGAATCCCTGTCAGGTGCGGTAATCCCCGTGTTTGAGACCATATCCCTGTTCTCCCCGTCCCCTCCTATCAGATACCCTCATTCTCCAGGTCATCCTCCCCCTCAAGGTCGTCGATGATAGGATGGAACATATCCTGCCCCTCCTCGCTCTGGAGAAAGGAAAGCAGTAACGCCCGGATCTCCTGATCTTCCTCATCGATGGTCATCTCATCAGTATCGTCCATCTCGCTCTGCAGAGGGAGGAATGCACCGGTCTGATACGCAAGAAAAATCCGTTCTTCCGGTGACAGGGACGGTTCTTTAAGAACCCATCTCAGGATCGATATCGTCTCTTCCTGAGGATCTCTGTCGTCAGCCATCATGCACTGGAAGGGATCGAACGCTCCCGCATCTCCGCCAGTTATGCGTTCATAAAGGTGTCCGAGCAGTTCCTCCTGCCGGGTGCCGGAAATCCCTATCGCCTCGCCAATTTCGCGGTATTGTATCTCCATCATGGGTGATCATCTCACGACAATCCCTTAACCATTCCGTTTCCCCCCGATGAAAACAGCCTGAGGGAAGGTTTGGGGATCGTTATACTTCCCCTCTGTACAGTCCCCCGGTTTTTGGATGATTCCGGATAACTACCATTGTCATGATGAGGGATGAGAGAGAGGGTTATACTGGTACGGGGAGCTGAGAATGATACCGTTTCATGAAGCCATGGATGAATACCGGAGCCAGATGGAACATGGGGTGATCAGGCAGGCATACCGGGGATTGATGGAATACATCAGGGACCTGCGGGTGCATTTTGAAACCACCGTTCCTGGCTCCTTCGTCTCCGGAAGTATCTATCCCGGATACATGGATATGACCTACTTCTCTTTCACCCCGGAGTCTTTGCACCGTCGGAAACTGAAGATAGCCGTCGTGTTTCTCCATGAGACGGGCCGGTTCGAGGCCTGGCTGGCAGGGATGAACAAACGAATCCAGGCGGAATAATAAAACCGGTTGAAGGAGAGCACCTGGAGCGCATACCCTCTCGCCGCTTCCCTACAGGGGGTCGATGCAATCACCACTCACGTTCTTTCA
>JAKLGZ010000050.1 GCA_022710385.1 Methanoregula sp. | reverse complement strand
GAGCACCTCCGCGAGCACGAGGCCGGCGGTTGCGACAAAGAGCGCCCAGAAGACCTTCTTCGTCTGCTCATTTCTGCCAAACGCCTCCAGCACCGCGTCCGTGTCCACCTTCATGGCAGAGCGGATGAGGCGGGGCAGGAAAACGAAGAGTGGCAGGAACAGGACCGCTGCGCCGATACCAGCCAGCGGCAGTACCGTCATGCCGGCGAACCAGAAGAATGCCGGGATCGCGATATTTGCCGCGAGCAGGGCCGCCATGCAGGTTTCGCCGAGATGGAAATAGGTCCGGTACACCACGGGATCCGCTGTCGGGGGATCTGCAGGAATTTCTGCAGGATCGAACAAGCCGATCGCGTGGAGCACGCCCCAGCAGAAGGCCCGGCTGGCGTCGGGAAGGGGTGAAGCCTTTTCGGGAAGTGATTCCATGGTCCTCCTCCTATATCGGGACGGCTGGCCCGGGTCCGGATGGATCCGGGCGGGGCCGGTTCTCCCGGAATTCAGGCGAGTGCCGGCACCCCGTCAGCCCAGGTCTCGAGTACCGTGCGGATCGCATCGTCCTCGTATGAGGAGAGGGTGACCTGCTGGCGCGAGAAGTTCACCATGTATAACTCCCCGCTGGGAGCATGGCACTTCAGGGTCGCGGAGTAGCTGTCCGCTGCGGGATCCCGTACCGGAGTGCCTCCGTGCGCCGTGTTGTTGGCCGCATTGGCGAGCACCGCCGGGATGCCGGCGTTGAACCCGGTGATCGTGTCGTAGGTCTCCGAGGTCCTGCCAACAGTCTTTGCGAGTGCGTCCTGGTACACGAACTTCGCCGTGTAGGTCTCGCGGGTTTTCTCCACGGGCGGGTGGTTGACGCCTCCGCTCATGTACGATACACACCCGAACGGGTTGTTCAGGATGACATTCTGGACGAGCGTGCTGAATACATCGACGTCCGCGATCGGTGCTGCGAGTTTGCGCACCGAGCTTTTTACATTCGTGTTCTGGATAAAGTCTGCCATGTGTTTTCCTCCTTTCTTTTGATTTCAGTCCGAAGACCGGCTCCGCCGGTCTTCTCCTTTTCGAGGTTTTGAGAAACCTCGATGATATCAGACTGGTTCATTGGAACCAGAATGACGATAAGAACCCGTCAGGGTTCTTCGTTGTCGCGGGGCGCCCTTTGACGGGAAGAATGACTCTGCCATTCTCCCGTCCTTCGAGGCCCTGCAGGACCTCTCGGACAAACAGAAAAGGGATGGCAGGGTTAAACCCCTGCACCTGCATGATGAATCCGGGCTCTTTACAAGCCCGGGGAGAAAAACGGCCTATGCTGTAACGCGCATCTTGGGATCAACCGGTTTCAGCACGGGTTCCTGCGAATCCGGCCTCGATTTTGTCGCCTCGTTCCAGATACCCCCGCGGTACACCCGGTACCGGAGCAATCCCACAACCCGGGAGAAGACCCAGAACTGGAGATTGTCGCCGTCACTGTCCCAGAACGGCTGCATCTTTTTGATATCCCTGTAGAAGGTCTTCGCGGTCTCCTTTGCGTTCGTGATCAGGCATTTTGCCTTGACAGCTTTCACAAAGACACTTGCCTTTCCCAGGATCCCGATGATATCGAAAGGAAGGTCCGGGTCCAGAACCCTCCCGATTACCCATCCCTCGTTCTTCAGGATCTCCATGGCTTCCAGTACGAACGGGCGGACATGCTGACCGGGCTTTACATGCCAGGGCCAGATGAGTGCCGTCTTTCCAGCGAGGTTGTGCCGTTTGGCCGGTTCCGGTTCCGATGCTGGAATACCGTCCTGTTCCTGAGTCGGCTTCGCAGCGTCTTTGTGGTCATGGGCTGTACTGTCTGCGATACGTTTCCGTACTGTTGTCATACTTTTTCGTCTCCCGTCTCCAGGCAACGGGGCCCACACAACCCCGTTCCTGCCGGGACGCTTTATTCCCCGGCGCACCTTTCTGCATCCACCGGGCCGCGTCCATCCGTTTTCGCCGCTACCGCGCCGGGAGCACTCCGTGCACCCGCCCGCGATCGCGGCACACTCAACTGTGCTTTCCCACAATGCCCGTACTGGTACTGATGTACCATCAGGACTGCCGCACGGGACAGGCCAGTCTGCGGCAATGGTACCGCCGCCCCGCCACCCGTGTGCAGATGTTCACTGGCACTGCGATTGAATATTTTAAAAAGTATGTTGAGTGTATATATTTGCTGGTCGAATTTCTGGTTGTTTTATATACTTATATTCTCCGGTGGTTTCCCGGTATTATTTCTGCCCTAGCGTACTGATGATCCCGCTGAACTGCCCCAGTGCATCCTCAAGATTCTCCGCGATCTCCTGGGCGATCACACTAGGGTCCGGCAGGTTATCCGAGTCCTCAAGGCTTTCGTCCCGCAGCCAAAAGATATCGAGGTTTACCTTGTCCCGCTCCATCAGCTTGTCATACGAGAACGAATGGAACCGCTCGGACTCTTTCCGCTTTGATTTGTTCTCCGCATTGTAACACGCAATGAAATCCTGCAGATCCTCCAACTTTAGCGGATTCGTCTTAAGCGTGAAGTGCATGTTGGTCCGAAGGTCATAGATCCAGAGGGTCTCGGTCCACGGCGTCTTGGCAGCAGGCTTTTTGTCGAAGAAGAGGACGTTTGCCTTCACGCCCTGCGCATAGAAGACCCCGGTAGGGAGCCGCAGGAGGGTATGGACATTGCAGGCCATAAGCAGGTTCCTCCGGATGATCTCTCCGGCCCCGCCTTCGAACAGGACGTTATCCGGGACAACAATCGCAGCAGATCCGTGGATCTTGAGGAGCGACCAGACATGCTGGACAAAGTTGAGCTGCTTGTTGGAGGTGGAGGATGCCCAGAAGTCATTGCGTGAATAGGTCAGGGCTTCCCGGTTGGTCTCCCCGTCGCCGTTCGTCACCGTGACGCTGCTCTTCTTCCCGAACGGCGGATTGGTCAGCACCATGTCGTAGTGATCGGACGGCTCGGAGACCAGCGCATCCCCGACATCGATTGGGCTCTCTTCGCCGCCGATCCCGTGCAGGTACAGGTTCATGGCACAGAGCCGGGCAACGCTGTCCACGATATCCTTGCCCTTCACCGTGCCGTTCATGAGGAACTGCTTCTGTTCCCGGTCGAGGTTCGGGTTGTGAGCCGATATGTAATCATGGGCAACGAGCAGGAAACCCCCGGTACCGCAGGCAGGATCGAAAATCGTCCTGCCGGCCTGCGGTCTCATGACCTCAACTATCGCCTTGATCAGCGAGCGGGGCGTGAAGTACTGGCCGGCACCGCTCTTCACATCCTCTGCGTTCTTCTGGAGCAGCCCTTCGTAGATCTCGCCCTTGACATCGATATCCAGCCCGAGCCATGTCTCGCCGCCGATGAGGGTGAGCAGCCGCTTAAGCTTGGCCGGGTCCTGGATCTTGTTCTGGGACTTCCGGAAGATGACGCCGATCATCCCCTTCTCTTTCCCGAGTTTTTCCAGCACGTTCCGGTAATGGACTTCCAGCTCGACACCGTCTTTCTTTACGAGGCTGTCCCAGTTGTAGTCTTTGGGGATGTAGGACCTTTTATTGAGCGGAGGTTTGGTCTGCTCATCCGCCATCTTAAGGAAGACGAGGTAGGTGAGCTGTTCCACGTAGTCCCCATAGCTCACGCCGTCATCACGGAGGACGTTGCAGTAGTTCCAGAGTTTCTGGACGATAGCGGACGATTCAGTTGCCATTCTTGATCTTCCTCTTTGGTGATTTGGGTTGAAGGGTCTTGCCTTTCTTCATTTCTGCTGTGTAACGGGCTTTCTCGGCTTTGATTCTCTCTAACAGGACGGAGGCAGGCTCATCGTTCGGATCCTGGGGGACGAGTTTGCCTTCGAAGGCGCGTTTCAGGATGCTCTGGCGGAGGGATTCAGCCTGGCGGAGGCTGGTTTTGATTATTTCCTCTAAATGATCAATTTGGGAGAAGTAGCGCTCGATTTCATTTGCAATTTCGATTTGTTCAAGATATGGGGGTAAACATGTATAGAGTCGATTTAAAATGGATTGTGATAAATAGGGTTGACCTGATCCACCAGAAAGCTGATTCAATTTATGGTTTTTTAAAGCGTAAAGATAAAATTTCAAATAAATATGTTTAGAATACCACGAGGAAAAAATTGCATTATCTGTTATCCATGATTTTGGTTTTGTCAGATTCACATTCCCACAATGTGCACCAACACGACCAATTACAATTGCCTCTTTTTCAGAAATCCATTTGTTATGTGTACCGGTAATACCATTTCCGCCATAAACGGTAAAATCACCTTTAATCATTTGATTTTTTGATAATCCATCCCCGTTAGTCCATTTAAATAAAAAATCAAGCCGAATAAAAATCCATTCATGTGGATATTCATTTGAATCAGGTTGATTACGGCCATCCCCGATTTTTGGATATCCCTTAATATTTTTTTCTTGCCGAATTTTTTCAAATAATATTTTAACTGACTCGATCTCTCCTTCGTGCTCCTCTCGCCACTCCTGCGTAAGCCTGCCTTTGAATGCTGCTTTCAGGACTGCCTGCCGGTAGCGTTTGAGCTGTTCCTGCGTCTTCTTCAGAGAGAAAACGCCAGCGTCTAATTGAGTGAGGAGTTCTTCGATCTTAGTGACGATGCGGTGTTGTTCGGGAATTGGGGGAAGTGGTACTTGTAGATTTTGAATAAATGATGATGGGACACGTAATTGACCGGCAGTACCGGTCATATGCCTTTGCGCGTCTTTCCGTATATCCGCCCTTAAGAAATAATAATAGTAAAGGGATTTGGCGATCTCTTTGCGGAAGCGAATATTGTGAAATTCTGTTGACCCAAAACCCACTCCGTTTTTTAATTTTTCAGCAATTACAACTTTCCCATTTTCCATACAGGGAGTAATTTTTGCAATAAGAAGATCGCCATCAATGAATGGCGTATATCCTTTTTTCACATCAAGATATTTCTTAACGATTGATACATCCATCCCGCCCCCCATCTCATTAACACAGCGCATAGGGACGAATGATACATCGGAATCATCGGAGATCTCTTTTTCTATGGACCTTGGGTTTACAATACCAATCTCTTCGAAACCTGTCTGAACCCAGCCCCGGGGTAGAAGGTCCGATTTCTCAATACCTTCATCAGAAAAAGTCTTACTCACCACAGTCTACGTCCCCATCCAGTTGCCAAGAGTAACTGGTCTCTTTGCAGGGATAGGGATTTCTTTTGGTGGATAATACAATCCTATGATCAGCCATGACGGTTGCTGGGAGTACATTCCCATGTAGAAGTGGAGATCGTGCCGGATCATGAAATCGAAGAATTTCTCATGTAGCTTTTCCCATAGGATTTTCACGTCTTGGTAATTCTTCCACCATGAACGGTATGCCTCAAAAAGTTCCCAGTCCTCGCACATGATATCATGGAATTTCTTTTCGTTGCAACCGGCACACCGGAATTTATACGCAAAGATGTGGGGAATCGCATCAATGATGGGAATTACCTGGTTGTCGAGCGAGCGTTGGTACTCCTTCGGTTCCGGTGGTTGTTTCAGTTCCTCGCGGGTAAAGAAATCGATCACTTCGCGGGGTTTGATCAGGCCCAGCGAAGTCCTATCATTGTAGTACTGATCCTCCAGAAATTCAAGTGAGGTGGCAACTTTCGGGATTACCAGTTCATTCCGCTTTTCCCACGGTGCTTTCCCTTTGATTTTTCCAAGAGAAAGAGACCGATCCACGAAAGAAACAGAACCATCGCGAACCCGGTAGCTTTCCTTACGTTGAAGCTTTTCATCGGTCACTTTTTCGCACTCGACTTCTATCCAGTCATACCGGTGAATCTTGTTGGCGCCGAGGAAGACGGTGTACGGCATCGGGTAAAGGCGGATCCAATCTCCTGTATTCGTGATACCGGCGGTGCATACGACAATACCATGTTTCTTGCTCTTCTCCGGGTATGCCTTGACCGTGACCAGGACCCGCTTCTTTTCCCACGTCACAGGGCAACCACATCCAGCCCTTCATCACGGAACCGCTTCGCTATCACGCCCCGGTGACAATCGGACTCCTTTGCTTCGAAGCACATCAGGGCGACCTTCTCCTTCTGTGCGAGTGACTTAATCGTATCAAGCAGATCTTCCTTTGCACCAAGTTCCATAGCATAACGCTGGAATAACTCGACAAATCCCCTCTCGCTCAGGTTCTGCCGCTGGTCGCTATCGATGCCCAGTTCGGGAAGATGGATGTATGATATACCGAGACTCTTCAGCTCCTTCTCTAGCTGGCTCTTCGTATAACCGTACTTCATGCTGAAGGGGTTCTTCCGGACGTCGATGAGTTTTCCGATCTTGTTTTCGACGAGGGTCAAAAGGAACCGATCGATGCTCTTTCCTTCATAGCCAATGGTAGTTATGCCGGATTCGTTCCGATAATAGGTTTTCAGCTGCTTGAGCTTGGAGAAGATTGTCATTTCAGGATACTTGCTGTAAACATAATCGACGAGATCCTTCTCACGGAATCCGCCAAAGTGATTGACGACGGAAATAATGCCGCCTTGTATCCACGGATCGGGCTTGGGGTATATCCGTTCGACGAAATGAACCTCATCCTCATTCTGGGTAAGGTAGCCTTCCCGTTCAAGGTGACGCATGTCTTGGTATAACTGGAATGAGAACGGTCCATATTGGTATGGAACGAAATCATAGAGGCTCCGCTCCTTCGAGGCAAGGAACATCAGTTTGACGAACTGCATCCGCTTTAGACTCTTTGTCTGCGACAGCAGGCATAGGAGCGCCCGTTCATTCTTCGTTATCATATCCATTTCTCCTGCATCTGGAAGAGCTGCACCATATACTCTCGTTGTGCACAGGGTGAAAGTAAGAGCGACACTTCTGGAAATTTTCCGGTCCGGTCTATATCATCCTTCAGGTAAGCGCCTCGTTCAGTTGTTCCAGTATACCTGGCAGCTCATTCCCAAAGAGACTATAGGCCTTGATCCTCCCGCCCCACTGGTTGAAGGGGATCGTGTCAAAGTCCTCCATCTCGATAGCCGCACTCCCGGCAATGTGGTCCCGGATCATCTCAAGCCACTTCACCTGCTCCGCAGAGAAGTGCCTTCCCTGTTTCTCCTGCGAGTCCAGCCAGAGGTCGAATGACCGGCTGACGGTTGTATTGAACGGCTCAAGGACCGGCGTCTCCTGGATCGCAAACCGGATGAGGGCGATAATGTCTGTCAGTAGTTTCTGGGGGCCGGCACCGCGGACCTTCGAGCGTTCCAGCTGCTCGTAGGCTCGCCAGACCTGTTCCGTGGTCAGGTTGTAGGGAGGCTTCTGGATGGCATCCGCCAGCTGCCGGATCTGGGCATAGGTGAAATGCCGGTGGCCGTACGGCTTGCTGTAGATGAGCTGCAGGGCATCCAGTTCATCCTTGTTCTCCTCGATGAACTTCCGGAAAGTGTCCACGATGGTTCGGGACTTCAGGGCAGCCTGGGTATCCCATTCCGCTGAGATGACATTGTCAGAGCTTACCGTATCGATAATCTGCTCGTTCTTCTTGTGGATGGCGACGATGGTGTTCCGGATCTGCGGGACTTCGAAAGGTGTACAGGCTTCCTTTGCCAGTTCATCGCCGGCCTTTTTCACCTGATCGGCGGTGGGGGTCTCGGCACCGAACATCTCCTTTGCCTTATCCGTCTGCCGGTCCGGATCCACCGCATCGAATAACGCATTGATCATGTGCTTGAGGGATTTCCCGCCAGCCGCAGACTGGATCGTCTTCCGGTCGCCTTCGACCAGTTCCCGGTCAAGGCGCGAGAGCCTTCCTGCCAGTGAAGTCAGAGAGTCCTCGTCCCGGACACCAAAGGCAACGGACTGGACGAGCTTCTCAAAGGAGACACCGTGTTTCCGTTCAAGGGGCTTCGATTCGATCTTGATACTCTCGCAGACACCGACGGCGTCCACAACAACGTAGTGGGTCTTCGCTGCAACATCAGGAGTTACTGATTGCAGGTCGGTCTGGGATATCACCCGTGTCCCCCTGCCTACCATCTGTTCGAAATAGACCTTCGACTTCACGTCCCGCATGAAGAGCAGGCACTCCAGCGGTTTGATATCTGTCCCCGTACTGATCATGTCCACGCTGACGGCTATCCGCAGCTTGGGAGAGTTCCGGAAACTCTGGATCAGGTCCTCGGGCTTCTCACCCGTTGTCCGGTACGTAATCTTCTTGCAGAAATCATTGCCTTCCGCAAACACCTCACGGCAGATGTGCGTGATATCCTCAGCATGGGAATCGTCCTTGGCAAAGATCAGCGTCTTGGGCACCCACGTACGGTCCGGGAACAGGATGGGAAGAGAATCCTTAAACGTCCTGATAACCGTCCTTATCTGGTCAGGCGCCACCACACTCCGGTCCAGCTGCTCGCCCGAGTATTGCAGGTCGTCATCCAGCTGCTCCCAACGCTGCTCCCGGGTGTGCCGGTCCCGCGTGTCCACATAGAACCCCCGCTCCACAAGGCTCCCGTTCTCTGTTATTGCTGTCCGTATCCGGAACACATCATACCCGACATTGACCCCGTCTGCAACGGCCCGCTCATGGAGGTATTCCATCACCAGGTTCTGGTTGAAGAATCCCAGCGTCTGCTTGGAGGGGGTTGCCGTGAGGCCTATAAGGAACCCGTCGAAGTATTCCAGCACCTGCCGCCAGAGATGATAGATCGAACGGTGACATTCATCCGTCACGATAAAATCAAAGGTCTCTATGGGGATGCGGGGATTATAGGTCACCTCTTTGGGCTTGGCATCAGTAGGACCGTGATCGTACAACGACTCCTCCTCATTCTCCGGATCGTACTCTGCCTCCCCCTTCAGCATCGAGAAGAGGCGCTGGATGGTGGTGATGGTCACCTTGTTGACCGGATCAATCGTGTTCGAGGTCAGGTGCTGGACATTATAGATCTCGGTGAATTTCCTGCCATCATCCGGTGTGATATATTGTTCGAACTCCCTCGTGGTCTGCCGCCCCAGGTTGTTCCTGTCCACCAGGAAGAGCACCCGCTTTGCCCCGCCGTACCGGATCAGCCGGTAGATGAAACTCACGGCTGTGAAGGTCTTGCCGGAGCCGGTTGCCATCTGGATCAGGGCACGCGGGTGTGCATCTGCAAAGGAGCGTTCAAGATTGATGATAGCCTCGGTCTGGCAGTCCCGCAGGCCGGTCGTAACAAGGGGGGGCAGGTGTTTGAGGCGTTCCCGGAGCGTATCCGGCTTATCGATCCACTCCCGCAAGGTTTCGGGTTTATGGAAAGCGAATACCCGGCGTGACCGTGGCGACGGATCCTGCAGGTCCCGGAAGAGGGTCTCGATACCCGTACTCTCATACACGAAAGGCAGGGGGAGGTGAGCATGGGGATAATTTTCCGGGAAGGATTCGGCATATTTCCCGGACTGGCTGTCAACGCCCCCAAGCGTAGTTCCTTCCGGTTTGGCTTCAATGACACCGACTGCTTTCCGGTCAATGAAAAGGGCGTAATCCGCTTCGCCAACTCTCAAGGGAAATTCCCGGACTGCAACGCCAAGAGATTCATTGGGATTATAATCCCTGATATCCTGCACTTTCCAGCCGGCAAGCTCTAAGAGAGAATCGATTTTCTTCCGGGCTTTCTCTTCAGGGGGCATTAGTTTCTTTCGCTAAAGATCATGGATGATCGAATTGTCTGCGAATGAAATACGGTTACTTTATAGACTGATTAGTATTTCGTCATTCTAAAGAAATCGTCAGGATTCAATCCTAGCGGGATCTACCCGAACGAATAGGGCCGTGGGGGGTACCCCCCACCCCCCCATCCCCTCCGCTGGCAAAACCCCCGGCCCTCTACACCTCACGAATCGATCCTCCGACGGGAACTCCCCAAATCCCACACATATGAGGAGGGGGTCCCCCCACCAGCGTTGACCAGGGGAGGGGGGGTCACCCCCTCCTGGAAAATATTTGATGGGGCGGGAGGTACCCCCTACCCCCCTACCCCCCTGCCAGAGAAAAGGGAGAGTACCGGATGAGAAAAGCCGGGCCATCACCGACAATGAAACCATGGGTAGACCCTAGCAACAAAATGCCGGGCTGCAATGGTCCCGGCACAAAAACGGGGGGAGGGGATCCGCACCTCCTCCCAAGGGAATGGGGGGTTCCCCCCTACGGAAAAATATGGGGTAGGGGGGAGGTACCCCCCTCCCCCCTATTCCGTCCGCGTCCGTGGCTTTCTCGGTCTCCGGATCCGCTTCCGTTTTGGCATGCCGGTCGTGGGATCGACCTCCGGCACATCTGCCGCCTGCTCATTGACAATAGGTTTGCGGATCTCAAGTATCCGCTGCTCCTCGGTCCGTTTCGGCTTATGGGCAAGGATAGCGGCAAGCACCTCCTCCACACCCGTCCCGTCCACGGTCGACATGGTCTGGTACATTTCGGAAGCGACAAGATCTGACTTGCTCGCAACGACAACAAGCGGAACCTTCACCATCCCTCTCACTTCTTCGAGCAGGTGAAGCTGTACCTCCATCGGGTATCCGCAGTGTTCCGATGGGTCGAGGATGAAGAGCACAACGCTCGCCACGTTCATCATGGCCGAGAGCGCCTGCTTCTCGATGGCATTCCGTTCCCCGGCCGGGCGGTCAAGGATCCCGGGCGTATCCACGAACTGGATCTTCCCGCGTCCCACGATGCGATGCCCGACAATAATCCCCTTCGTCGTGAACGGGTAGGACGCAACTTCCGGTTCTGCTGACGAAACCCGGCGGATAAATGAGGATTTCCCGACATTCGGGTACCCCGCGATGACGACCGTGAATGTATCCTCGACATGGGGGAGCTGGCGCAGGACATTCCTGACCTCGTTTAAGAACCGCAGGTCCCGGTCGATCTGGTGGACCATGGACGCGAGCCGGGCCACTGCCCGCTTGCGCACGACAAGGGTATCATCCGCTTTCCTTGACTGCAGCACGAGCTGGTTTCCCACCATCTTGGTGTGTTTTGCAGCCCAACCCACGGCGCCAAG
>JAKLGZ010000005.1 GCA_022710385.1 Methanoregula sp. | reverse complement strand
TCTCTGGAAAAATCTATATGAACGTGACTACATTTCCTGCAAAATGCTGAATGAGGGAAGGAGTACAGGTTTTTTGCCATCACCGAAGGAACCACTCCCTGAAAGGTACCCGGGTCTTGTGTCTCATCTGCGAGCCATATTATTCTGAGCGCCTCACGGATCCTTATGTCATGAGACACAACCAGGCCGGATGAACAGTGCATAATGATGTCCACACCATGCTCGCTCCGGTCATCGTTTCGCTCCTCCAGTCATCCGGTGCTCACTCCTCCCTTCGCTCACATCGTGCGTCTTTTTTCGAGATCGCTCCTGGTCCTCTTGACGGCCACATTCGCTTGCTTCGCTCACCTCGCATCGCCTACGATTCGGGCGGGGGTTAATTTATTGCATTACCGTGCAGGGTGAAAAATCATAATTCCCCGGCTGTTTCTGATTCTAAAATATCACGGGCTTCATAATCAGAGAATACCAGCCAATAGGGGCCTTCACATTCGATGAATGCCTCGCCGGTCCTGGCATCTATCCGCATTGCAGGAGGTGACATTCCCTCTAATCTGTCGATAATTACAGGGAGATTCTGATCGATAAGGGAGCAGGCAACCTCCTTAGCCTGATTCGCTGACGTACACACTTTAACCAGAAATGGAACTTGGGAAGCATCCACACTCACTATAATCACCATCGGGTATTCCGTATTAATCGTCCTTATCACGTCCATCCATAAAAATTTTTTAATGCGACTGGTTATGTGAACCTATGGTACGGTTGGACAGACCGCTTATTGTGGGTTCATCTCGTATTGATAGTTTCAATAGATGCCCACGAATCAAGAAAAACAAGAGTGAGTCATTCAATAGATCATAATCGATCTATTTGTCTTCATGTGCTTCTTTGGATAATACATAGGTAACAGCGCTCCGGCTCTTAGTCCGGCCACCTTTCGGTAACGATCCCTCTTCATAGATTTCGCCAATTTTCCCTTTCGATGATTGACCGGATGATACCACAGCTCTTCCTCGGACTTTTGTTGAAGAAGGAATCTGAAAATGAGGATATACCGCCCGTTCGGCATACCTTCCGATTCCGATAGGGCGGGGATTGGTATTGATATCAGGGCAGGACTACATGCAGCATGAGAGCAAACCATGCCATGAGCATGGCTGTTGTGACGGTATGGATCGTTGCGGCAGCATAAAGGGCTTTTCTTGCCATGATCAACTCTCTTGTCCGATCTGCCAGTGCAACCCTGATCATAGTTCTGTTGATATCCATCGCTGTTATCTCCTGGGTATCCATCCCGAAAGGATAACACCCTGCCCTACCTCCTTTGAACGGATATTAAAATAATGGTGCCATAGGCCTGGTTTCAGGAATGAACCGGGCAGTTCACTCATTTGTCCTATTTGTGCGTGAAAAGACCTCAAAACATTTATAGAAAGAGGGACTGAGAGAAAATGCCAGAAATTCCTGTCCTTCCAGGAAGCTCCTGATGGATACGGGTAATTATTGGATCATCTCAAGCGTAGTTACCCTCTTTTATGAGAGAGTCCTATTTGCTTAACAATGCCCTGCCTCGGGGTTCGAAAAAAACTGAATGATTCCCCTCGTAACACAAGCATAAAGAATGAAAATGCCGGAGGCATTTTCATATAAAAAAGGATTTCAAGTCCTACGATTCCAGTCTCTTCCGTATCTGGGCCGAGTAGAGTTCCAGGGCAATAGCAATGATAATCCCGATCATCGATCCTGCAATGATCCCTCCATTCTGGTTTCCGAGAAGGTACGTCAGGGGTACCCAGAGGGTAAGCCCGATTGCCAGTCCCAGGACAAGGCCTATCCCCTTCCCGATGGGCTTGTCGGGTGCAGCCCTGATTCGCATGATGAGGACGATCGTGTTAAGGATCAACAGCGCCATGATGACGACTGAAAAGAGCAGGAGCATATCCATGCAGAAAAGTCGACTGGTGGGAAGATAATAATTCTCCCGCCTATAGGAATGGGGTGGAAATCACAGAATTCCTCTTGCCGACATGTTCTCGGTCCGACATTGGTGATCTGCCTGCGGAACGATTTCTTTTGGGTAATTCCCCGCTCTTTAATCCACATCGGCATGGTTCAATCTCCTCTATCTCTGGATCCTGCACCAGCTGGCTGATCAGAT
Organism: Methanoregula sp.; assembly: GCA_022710385.1. Taxonomy (GTDB): domain Archaea; phylum Halobacteriota; class Methanomicrobia; order Methanomicrobiales; family Methanospirillaceae; genus UBA9949. The sequence goes on along the minus strand of JAKLGZ010000005.1, from coordinate 43,496 downwards.
GATTCCAAATAAAAAAAGCATGTAAAGGAGGTAACCCCCGAGGAGCAGGATACCCCATATCCGTGTTTCACATATTTTGCGAACGAATACGACAAATATAGCAATCGTGAAAATGGCCATCACGAAAATATCCTTCATTTCAGGGACCGGAATGGTAAAAAAGAGCGAATTGAGCCCGATGACAAATAAGAGGTTGAAGATGTTGCTTCCAAGGAGATTCCCGATTGAGATCCCAGGCCTCTTTTGAATCGCGGCAATCACTGATGTTGCGAGTTCAGGGAGAGAGGTTCCAACTGCAACCATCGAGAGCCCTATCACTGCTGGCGGTATGGAGAGGATCTCAGCAATCGTCACTGCTCCTTCGAGCAGCAGCTCGGCACCAACAACCACCATTAAAAGGCCGGCAAGAGTTACGAGAAGAGGGTACCGGGTCGGAATTATATCGGAGGAGCTTATGTCAGGATTGTGTATCCACATCCTGTAGAGTATCAGGGAAAAGATGACAAGGAAAATTATTCCCGACAGGATATCGAAATATCCCCTGAACGCAAAGAGGACAAAGATCATGGTGGCACCAAGCGTGAGCAGGGCGTTTTCAAGGAGCCGGGGACGAGAGGAGGGGAGAGTGCAGACGGAAGGCATGATAAGACCGACCATGCCGAGGACGAGCCCTATGTTGGCAATATTGCTACCGATCACATTCCCGGTAGCGATGGCGTAATTTCCCTGTCTGAACGCTTCTGAGGTGACGACAAGTTCCGGCAGGGAGGTGCCAAACGCCACAACGGTAAGCCCAATCGTAGTAGAAGAGACCTTGAGTTTCATAGCAAGGCTCTCAGCACCCCTGACGGTAAAATCGGCCCCTTTCAGAAGGAGGATAAGACCGATTGTAAACTGGACCAAAGGAATTAAAATGCCGCACCACTCCGAACCAAAGGAGGCAGTATCCAACCTCCGTATTATCAGAGCTGGGAACGGGAGGTTAAAAAGCTCTCTTCACCGGGGAGGATCCTCACTTCGTTTGTAAGGTATCTTATGACAAAGCGGTAAGAATGGAGGATTCTCCTCTGTTTTTCAAATAAAAAACAATCCAACAGGCTATGCTCGATCCCACGGCGGTCATTTACAGATACAATGAAATTTCTACCTCCGCTCTCCAAACCCTTAATTGGTGGATCATCAAAAAGACTCTGAAAAGAGAAGCCGTGTTCCCCATGTCCCGCCACAAGCACAAACTCTCGAAAAAAGCAGGCCAGCCGCCGGGAACCCTCCATGCCGGAGGCATTCCGTCCACTGAAGATGTCCGGATTACCGTCATGGATTATGATGCTGCCCATTTTACTGAGAAGACAGTCAGCCAGATCACCGAGTGTTTTCCCTTCCGTGATACGGAGACCGTGACCTGGTTCAACGTCGATGGACTCGGAAATACCAGGATTATTGAGGAGCTCGGGCAGTGTTTCACCATCCATCCGCTCATCCTTGAAGATATCCTGAATACCGATCAGCGGCCGAAGATGGAGGATCTTGATGCGTATATCTATCTCAATATGAAAATGCTCTCATTCGTCGATCCAGAGAAGGATGTCAAGGTCGAGCACGTGAGTATGCTGCTCGGGCATAATTTTCTTATCTCGTTCCAGGAGGATGTCGGGGATATCTTTGATCCGGTGCGGGAGAGGATCAGGAAGGATGGAAGGATACGCAAATTCGGGCCTGATTACCTGGCGTATGCCCTTATCGACAGCATCGTGGATAACTATTTCGTGGTCATGGAGAAGCTCGAGGAGCGGGTCGAAGAGCTCGAAGAAGAGCTCGTGCTTCATCCCACGCAGGCGTCACTCGCCCGGATCAGCCGGCTGAAAAAAGACATGATCTTCCTGAGAAAATCGGTATGGCCTCTCAGGGAGGTGATCAGCACTCTTGAGCATTCCGAGTCACCGCTGATCAAAGAGACGACGGCCATCTACCTCCGCGATGTGTACGATCACACCATCCAGGTTATCGATACGCTTGAGACATTGCGGGACATGGTCTCGGGCATGCTCGACATCTACCTCTCGGGTCTTTCCTACCGGATGAACGAGATCATGAAGGTGCTCACCCTGATTGCCACCATCTTCATCCCGCTCACCTTCGTAGCAGGGGTTTATGGCATGAATTTCCGCTACATGCCGGAACTTGCCTGGGAATACGGGTATTATACAGTCTGGACCGTGATGATAGGGATGGTGGTGCTGATGCTCATTTATTTCAGGAAAAAAGAGTGGATTTGAGGAAATTACTCACACATTTCTCCGTTCTGGCATCCAAACCACCTATTATCATCCTTTGTGTGAAAGGTTCTGTCTGGAATGGAGACAGGCTACCTTTTTCTTCTCGCAGTTGCCCCTGCAGCATTCTGGCTCTGGTATTTTTACAACAAAGACCGGTATGAGCCCGAACCCCTTTCGTGGATCCTCATGGTGTACATATTCGGTATCGTTGTCACCATTCCTGTGGCCTTCATCGAGGGTACCTTGAGCATAATCATTCCCGAATTTTTCATCGTGGTATTAGGAGCGCCGATCGTCGAAGAAGCGGGAAAATATCTCGTCGTGAAAAAGACGGTGTGGGAATCCCTGGAGTTTGATGAGCCGGTCGATGGAATCATTTACGCTGCTGCGGCCGGCCTCGGTTTTGCCACCCTGGAGAATGTGATTTATGTCTTTTCTGCGGTCGAAACTTCCCTGATCCTCGCCCTCCAGACGGGGCTGCTTCGGGCACTCATCTCGGTCCCCGGGCATGTCCTCTTCTCTGCAATGTGGGGGTATTCGCTCGGGAAGGCACGGTTCATTCCCCAAGAGCAGCGAACGGGAGTCATTGCCACCGGGCTGATCCTTGCAATGGCATTCCATGCCCTGTTCAATCTCCTCTTATACGATGCGATCGGTTTTGCCGTTCTCATTCTGGTCGTGGTTCCGGTGCTCTGGTTCTCTGTGCAGAAAAAGATCGATCAGGCACTCCTCTCATCAGGGTATCGCCCACGATAAGCATTTGAAGCCCTGAACGCAGGCAGTTCAAATCAGTACAGTGCCACCAAATACGTATCACGTGAAAATCATTTCGGGAAAACAGAATCTGATGGCGAAGGCATAGCCCGAGCGAATCTTTTTCATATTTCGAAATAAGGTTTTACTTGTGAATAGATCAGTGATCCCTCCACTTTCAAAACAACGGTGGATCATAATTCTGCTTCTCCTGGTATGTATCGTAGTATCCCTTCTTCTCCGCGTTCTCCCCTGGTTCCAGATGGATTTTCAGACGCTTGCTGTGCATGGTGATCCTGATATCTGGTATAACTTCCGGCAGATAGAGGTGATGGTATCGGACTTCCCGCGGTACAACTGGTTTGATCCCATGACTGCGTACCCGGTCGGAAAAGAGCTCGACTGGGGCCCGCTCTCTCCCTTGTTCGCTTCATTGCTCTGTCTTATTGGTGGAGCGGTACAACTGGCAGATATCATGGCGGTCTCCTCCTGGATGCCGGTCGTCGCGGGCATTGCAATGATTCCGGTTGTTTTTTTCCTTGGCAGGCTGATTGCCGGATGGAAGGCCGGGATCATCGCCGCCGTTTTCATCGCATTTGTATCGGGAGAGTATTTTTACCGGACGATGGCCGGGATTGTTGATCACCACGCTCTTGAGATATTGTTCTCAACACTCTTCTGTCTTTTTTATCTCTGGGCACTCCGGCGATCATCAGAGCATGGGATCGATATCCGGAATCCGGCATCACTAAAACCTGTTCTCTTCCCCTCGCTCCTGGCGGGGATATCCATGGGCTTTGGCATGGCGGTCATGCCTACGCTCATCCTTTTTGGTCTTATTGTGGTGCTCTATTCAACCGTTCAGTATTGCTGGAGTGCATTTCATGAGAAGAGATCGGACTCTCTCCTCCTCCTCAATGGAGCGGTATCACTGGGCGCCATTGCTGGTCTGGCGGTTGTTGGTATCCATTCGCCGGTCTACAGCCTCTCCACCTATTCTGCAGCGCCGTTCCATGCTTTTATTGCCCTGTTCTGCTGGACTCTCATCCTTCAGATCTTTTCCATGGCAACGAAACACAAGCCTTGGTATTTTATCGGGCTTTTATGTTCTTCCATTGCAGTAGCCCTTATTGTTGCAGCAGTTGTGGATCCCTCCCTTATCTCATCGTGGACAGGTTCGATCTCCACCTTCTTCGGACAGAGTTTCTCAGCTGCACCTATTGAGGAACTGAAGCCCTGGTCGCCAGGCCAGATGTGGGCGAGCTACAATATTGCTATCATACTCGGATTCGTTGGATTTGCATTATTTGCTTATTCATTCTGGAAGAAGGACTGCCCGCTGTATCTCTACTCCCTTGTGTGGGGGATAGTGCTGTTAATAGCGACAATCCAGCATTCCCGGTACGAGTATTACAGTGCAGTGATTATCGTTATCGCCGCGACATTTACACTCGCATCGGCGTTCTCTCTTGACAAACCTGGGAAGCCGAAAAACAATCCTTTCCAGCATAAAAACGATCCGAAAAGCAAAAAAGAAAAGAAGAGAGCGAAAGAAGTCAAAAAGAATACGAGTGAAGGGCTGCTGGCCGATCTTGAGGGTACCGGAACCTCATTGGTACTGGCATGCATGATCGTCTTCTGCGGATTCTCTCTCCTTGCGGATTATTCCATTGCGGTGCCACTGACGAAAGAAGACCTGATCCCACGGCAGTGGACCGGGGTGCTCGAGTGGGCTGCTGAGTCGAGTCCCGATCCAGGGGTGTCGTATCTGGGCTCCTACGGGCAAGGCGACCAGTGGAGCTATCCTGAAGAGTCCTATGGAGTGCTCTCATGGTGGGATTACGGGCATTGGATCACCGTGATATCCCGGCGCATCCCGGTTACCAATCCCTTCCAGGATAATCTCGTCCCCTCTGCAATGTATTTCTTTGCTGATTCTGAGGAAAACGCCAACGCAATTGCTGATAACTACCGGGTAAAATATGTGATAACCGACTGGAAGATGGTCGAATCAAAATTCCCTGCAATGGTTGCATTTTACGATAGCTCTCTTGACGATCAATCACTTCCGGCAGACTATTATTACCAGGTATTCCGTATTACATCACCTGATAAGAAAGGGAACCAGACCCTTGCCAGGTTCCATGCATCACCATTCTACCATATCATGGTAAGCAGGCTTCACAGCTTCGATGGCTCTATGGCCGCACCTCAGACGGTAATGTATGTGGAATATGACATTCCGGCAAGCGCGAGAACCACGCCAGGGATATCGGTCTACGAGAATCTCGATCCCGAAACAGCCCGTGAAAAAATTGCCCTGTTCAATGCAACTCCTCACGAAGGACGGAGGGCAGCCATCCTCAATACCGGGCTTGATACACCGGTTGAAACGATCCCTGCCCTCCGTCATTATCGTCTCGTATACGAAGAGGCCGAGGTTGAGAATGAAACGAGTCCTTCCTACACCCAGGCAGTGAAAGCATTCGAGTATGTGAAGGGGGCACGATTGAAAGGAGACGGCGAGATTGAAGTCACCATCCAGACCAACCTCGGCCGGACCTTTGTCTACCACCAGCAGAGCGAAAACGGGTCCTTCATCCTGCCCTATCCGACAAAAGGATCTCAGTATCCGGTACATACACTCGGGCCATACCGGATGATCTCTTCAGGCAGAACGGTTGACGTCGCTGAACAGGATGTGCTTGAAGGGAAGGTCATTACCGGATGAGAGGCAGGGATTTTTCCCTGCGTTCTCATATTTTCAGGAATACCGGGAGAACTGTCTTACTTGTTCTGCCGGAAGGTTATTTTCGTATAGGAATCATTATGCGATCTCCCGCCGAACAGCACTCTTGCTGTTCAATCTCAAATCGATAGTTCCCGCTCGATGTGGCAGGTGATGACACCGGTGGACACAGACAACGATACAACCTCTCCTGACATTTCCGTGGTCCTGCCTACCCTGAACGAGGAGGCTACCATCGCCATCTGCATAAGCAAGATTCAGGAAGTGTTCCAGTCGATGAAAATACGGGGAGAGATCATTGTATCCGATTCATCGACCGATTCGACGCCCGAAATCGCCCGGTCACTGGGTGCCGTCGTTGTGCATCCCGAGCATCGCGGTTACGGATATGCGTACCTTGAAGGATTCCGTCATGCACGTGGACGGTACATCGTGATCGGTGATGCTGACAACACGTATGATTTTCTGGAACTTCCCACTCTTCTCAAAGAGCTTGATGATGGTTCAGATCTTGTGATCGGCTCGCGGTTCAGAGGGGAAATTAAGCAGGGAGCGATGATACCGCTCCACCAGTATATTGGAAATCCCCTCCTTACCTGGATCCTGAACCATGTCTTTCATGCCAATTTTTCAGACACCCATAGCGGATTTCGTGCCTTCCGGGCTGAAATCCTCAATAAATTGAACCTGCAGAGCTGGGGAATGGAATTCGCCTCTGAGATGGTAATCAAAGCCTCCCGTGAAGGCCTGAAGATAAAAGAAGTCCCCATCACCTACTACCCAAGGGCGAGCCCCTCAAAACTGAGTAGTTTTTCTGATGGGTGGCGACATCTTCGGTTTATCCTTCTGTTAAAACCGATGCCATTTCTCACCATTCCCGGTATTCTCTGTACTTTTTTTGGATTGATCCTGATGGCAGCGTTTTATGCGTCAGCCAATGATCCCACCGGGCGATTTCATTCCTTCATTCTCGGGGCTATTCTCATCAGCGGGGGTCTCCAGCTCTTCCTTTCAGGGATACTGATCAAGGTCTATTCGGTCATCCATGGGTTTGAGAGGAGAGTGGGTTTTGTTGAACATCTTCTCAACTATCATACCCTTGAACGGTATCTGTTTGTGGGGATCGTGCTCACCCTCATGGGATTGCTTATCGGGAGTTGGATCTTGAAAAGCTGGATATCGACAGGATTTGGAGAACTCGCCCAGATCGGTAACGCGGTACTCTCTCTGTTACTTATCATCATTGGGCTTGAGGTTGCATTTACCACGGTCTTTATTAGCATGATGTGCCTCAATGATGAGACCTCTCCCTAGGGAGGGGGGGATCGATGCGGATTGCTTTCGTATATGATGCGGTGTATCCCTATGTTCTTGGGGGGGGTGAGAAGAGGGTCTGGGAGATTGCCCGTCGCATGGTTGCGAGAGGGCATGAAGTTCACCTCTTCGGGATGCAGTTCTGGGAAGGGGAGCAGACGATCATAAAAGAGAGCGTTATCTTCCATGGGGTCTGTAAGCCTTTTTCCTTCTACCGGGGAGGAAAACGCAGGATCCTGCCGGCATTCATCTTCGGATTCCTGGTTTTTCTGGCCCTTGCACGAGAAAAATTTGACATCGTGGATTGCCAGCAGTTCCCCTATACGTCAGTCTTCGGATCTGCGGCTGCCTGCAGGATCTCCAAATCACCCTTGATTATCACCTGGTACGAGGTATGGGGAGACTACTGGTACGAATACCTGGGACGGAGCGGTGCGGCAGGCAAAGTAATCGAACGGCTCGCCGCCCGGATTCATGCCCATCACGTTGCTATTTCTCATACCACGAAGGCTGGTTTAACGAGACTGGTCAGGGAGAGAGCGATAACGGTCCTTCCGATCGGCATCGATATCGCGGAGGTTGATGCGATACCCGCTTCAGAATTCAAATCGGATATTATATTTGTCGGAAGGCTCATCCGGGAGAAGCATGTTGACAGGTTGATCGACGCAGTCGCACTTCTTAAAGAGAACCTTCCCGGAATACAGTGCCTGATTATCGGGGGGGGACCCGAACGGTCTTCCCTGGAGAACAAGGTAACGGAGCAGGGACTCTCTGGTTCTGTCACCTTCACCGGATTTTTTACCGATTCAAGGGAAGTAATTGCACGCATGAAGTCATCCCGGGTGTTCGTACTTCCCTCTACGAGAGAAGGGTTCGGGATTGCGGCCCTTGAGGCGCTTGCCACAGGTCTTCCGATCGCGACGGTTGATCACCCGAAGAATGCGAGCAGTATGTTTGTTCAGGAGGGATGCGGAGCACTGACCTCACTCGATGCAGGGGATATTGCGGAGAAAGTCCGGATGCTGCTCGGAAGGGATATCGACAGGAACCAGATTCGCAGGAGCGCATCAGGCTACGATTGGGGGCCTGTCACAGAACAGATAGAGGGCTACTATTCCAGAGTAGTTGACAGCATCAGCTGACCGGGTTCGCTGAAATTCCTGATCTTTTTTTTCGGGCGCTCTGCATCCGGCATCTCTCCCCGTTATCAGTTGGTATTCAAAGTCCGCAATCAGGCACTGTCAGAACGGAAGAACCGGTTGGAGGGAAGAGCAACGCAATGCGATGGTATGAATGGCAGGTATGAATTTTTTATGTGGGTGGGGGTAGTATAGTACACACACCTTTCCCTGGAGCACATCGTAATGAAAATAGCGGTTATCGGAGCGGGATATGTAGGGCTGGTCACAGGAGCATGTATTTCTGAGATGGGGCATACCGTACATGTTATCGATTGTGATCCGGACAAAATCGCCGCTATCAAAGCAGGAAATCCTCCGATATACGAGAAGGGGCTTGATGAACTTCTCCAGAGGAATGTCGGGAGATCTCTTTTTGCCACAAGCGACTATGATACCGTCCGGGACTCCGATCTTGTCTTCATCTGTGTGGGTACTCCCTGCCGTGATGATGGCTGTGCAGATCTTTCAATGGTCCGTGCCGCAAGCCAGTCCATTGGTAAAATTCTTACAGGATGTAACCATGCGCCCGTTGTTGTTGTCAAGAGCACCGTCCCTCCAGGGACGACGGAGTGTGTTGTCCGGCCGCTTGTCCAGGACGCTGCAGGCCGTTCTGATATCCCCTGTGCCATGAATCCGGAGTTCCTTCGTGAAGGCAGAGCTATTCGGGATTTTTTTCACCCTGACAGAATCGTCATCGGAAGCAGTGACATTGCATGTTTTGACGCGGTCGCATCCGCTTACCAGGGAATTGATGCTCCTGTCATCCGGACCTCTGTACCTGCTGCAGAAATGATCAAATATGTCTCCAATGCCTTTCTCGCAACTAAGATCTCCTTTTCAAACGAGATCGGGAACATCTGCAAGAGGATCGGCATCGATGTGTACGAGGTGATGAAAGGTGTTGGAATGGATACGAGAATCTCCCCGCACTTCCTTGATGCCGGGGTGGGATTTGGAGGGAGCTGTTTCCCGAAAGATGTGACCGCACTCATCACCTTTGCAGATTCTCTCGGAGAGGACCCCCTGATCCTCAAGGCGGTCATAAAGGTGAACGAAAACCAGGCAGTCCGGATGCTCACCCTCCTGAAATCGCGTCTCCCCATGATCAGGGGGAAAAAGATAGCAGTCCTCGGCCTTGCTTTCAAAGATAATACCGATGATGTCCGCGATTCAAGGGCAATACCCGTTATTGCGGGATTGGTAAAAGAAGGTGCCCTTGTTGCTGCCTTCGACCCCGTCGCAAACGCCGCGATGGCGAAAATTTTCCCGGATATCTGTTATTGCAGTTCAGCGGCGGAGGCACTCACTGGTGCTGAAGCCTGTCTTGTCATGACAGAATGGCCGGAGTTCTCCCGTCTTGAAAAAGAATTTGATCTGATGAACTCCAGGGTGGTGATTGAAGGGCGGAGAATTCTCTCGTACCGCGACCGGGAGGGAGTCTGCTGGTAAATTAACGACTCACCATTCCAGGGCAGGGGAATTTTAAGCAGTACATCCATATAATGGAAAGAAATAACAGATAGTTATTGATCAACCGCGTGTAATTCAATTTTTGAGAAGCGATATATGAGACAGAACATCGTTGACAAACTGGTTATCCCGGCGGCTGGACTTGGAACCAGGTTTCTTCCGCTGACAAAAGCTCAGCCAAAAGAGATGCTTCCGGTGGTTGACAAGCCCGTAATCCAGTATGTTGTTGAAGAAGCAGTCGTATCGGGGATCGATGACATCCTTATCATCACCGGCAGGAACAAGCGGGCCATCGAGGATCATTTTGACAAGTCATTCGAGCTTGAATATAATTTAAAAGAGAACAGAAATGTAACCCAGTTTGCACTGTCGGAGCGGATCTCCAATCTTGCTGAAATTCACTTTATACGGCAGAAAGAGCCGCGGGGCCTCGGAGATGCGGTCCTCTGTGCAAAAAAGCATTGTAATGATCAGCCGTTTGCGGTACTGCTGGGCGATACGATCACCGTTCCGGATGTGGGATGTGCCTCCTGCACCACCCAGATGATCAGTGCCTTTTCCGATTACGGGTGCCCGGTTATCGTGGTGGAGAAGGTCAGGAGGGAGAAAATAAGAGATTATGGGATAATCGGAGGCCCGGAGATAGCGGAAGGGGTATATGAAATCAATACCTTTATCGAAAAGCCCACGCTGGATACCGCTCCATCAGACCTTGGTGCCATAGGAAGGTACGTCCTCACCCCTGATATTTTCGATATCTTAAGCGATCTCTCTCCTGGGCTTTCCGGAGAAGTGCAGCTCACCGATGCCCTGCAGCAGCTCCCGCGAAAGATCGGCCTTGTGAGCCACTGCCGGCGATACGATATAGGGGATAAGCTCGGCTGGATGAAGGCGAACCTTGCACTCACGCTTCAGAACAAGGAATTCGGAGGAGAAATAAGGGAGTACTTCCGATCTCTTGAGGCTGGTGAACAGCCATGACCTGGAATCTTTCGGGGGATCTCGATACATTGCAGCATCATCTGAAGGACGTGGATTGTCACCATTCCCGGTTCCTGGTTACCGGAGGAGCGGGCTTTCTTGGAACATGGCTCTGCAGTCTCCTGATCAGTCAGGGTGCCGAGGTACTCTGTGTCGATAATCTCTCGAGTGGGTTACGACACAATATCTCCTCTCTGGAAAAAAATCCCCGGTTCTCTTTTATCCTCCACGATATCGCGGAACCGATCCAGTTCCGGCAGAAGATTGATTATGTCCTTCATCTTGCCTCGCGGGCTTCCCCATTGGAGTTTGACCAGTTCCCTCTTGAGATTATCAGAGCCAACACGCTCGGGACAATGCATGCTCTTGATATCGCCACTGCTCATGGTGCACGGTTCCTCTATACCTCAACCAGCGAGGTGTACGGAAATGCTGACGTCTTTCCCACTCCGGAATCGTACCATGGAAACGTGAATACGCTTGGGATACGGGGATGTTACGATGAATCTAAACGGATGGGTGAAGCGATATCTTTGGCATATCTCCGTGAAAAAGGGACCGATATCAGGATTGCACGGATATTCAACACCTACGGCCCACTGATGAGGGCTGACGGGGTATATGGACGGGTGATACCCCGTCTGATCTCCCAGGCCCTGAATGGCACCCCGATGACGATCTTTGGGGATGGATCACAGACGAGGAGTTTCTGTTACGTCACCGATCAGGTAGCAGGTCTCCTGAAATTGCTGTATTCGGATGCAGCAAAAGGAGAGGTGGTAAATATCGGGAACGATACGGAACTAACCATCCTCTGTCTGGCAGACCTTATCAGGAGCGCTGCAGGATCAGACTCTGAGCTCACCTTTGAACCGTTGCCTGAAGATGATCCGGTGAGGAGATGGCCGGATATATCGAAGGCAACGCGCCTTCTCGGATGGCGGCCGAAAGTGGACATTGAGACGGGTATTGCGTCAATGATTCACAAGGATTGAAACCATGCGATCGCACCCTTTTAGATTTAATCCCCCTGATTCCAAACAATTTTCCTGATGTGAGGTTTTCTGTGAATGCTGACTTGTATCCTGTCTTCATCTCCCATTCGGTGTACTTTTTTTCCGATGTTAAAACTGGACTGAAAATAGGCGAATGATATGATATTGTATTGCCAATTACTGATGTTCCCGTGTAATTTGAAGGTATTTTTCGATGACTTGTGATGTCTCCCCTATTTGAATGATTTTCCCTTTGGAGAGAAGGAGAGTTCTCGAACAGTACTGCTGGACCAGTCTGAGAGCATGTGATACAAAAAGGATGGTAACTTCTCTCTCTTTCATCTCGTTGATCTTCTCAACCACTTTGTAGTTGAACTCTTCATCGCCCACTGCAAGCATCTCATCGATCAGCAGAATATCAGGATCGGTTTGTATCGCGGTTGCGAAGGCCAGTCGTGCCGTCATTCCTGATGAAAAGTTTTTGATTTTCATATTCTCGAATTGTTTCAGTTCGGAGAATGACAGTATTTCGTCATACTTTTCCCGAATCTGATCTTTTTTCAGACCTAATATTGATCCATACAGGAAGATATTCTCCCGTGCCGTGAGTTCAGGATGAAATCCAACCCCCAGTTCGATAAAAGGGGCTATCCTGCCGTATGCCCGGGTGTATCCTTTGTCCGGATACAGAATGCCTCCGATTAATTTCAAAAGAGTACTTTTACCACTCCCGTTTGGTCCGATGATACCAAAGCTCTCACCGTGATTGACGGTAAATGAGATGTCATCCAACGCCAGAAATTCATTATATGAATAATAGCCTCCTTTAAAAATTCCGAAAAGGTGTTGGTACACGGTGTATTTTTTTTCCAGCGGGATGCGGAATTTTTTGGACACATGGTCTACAACAATCGCGGCATGAGGGGCTTCTTTGTCATCTGATGGTCTCGTCATCCCGTTACACCTCCTCTGCAAATCTGATTTTTAACCGGGAAAAGAGGTAATGCCCGATAATCAATAGGAACAGTCCCCATAACGATATGTACATTACATCCCAGAGGGGAGGGAAGATTCCATTGAGTAAAATGTCCCTGAATATTTCCATGATGACCGTCAGGGGATTCAGCATATAGAGAGCAAGATACTTCTCCGGGATAACCGTGATCGGGTATACGATAGGGCATAAGAAGAATCCCGCCTGGAGGAGCACATCCCAAATCTGGTTTAAATCCCGGTAATAAACGAAGAGCGAAGAGAGTCCAAGCGAAAATGCGTAGGCAATCCCAAAAAATATCAGTATAATGAGGGGATAGAGAAGAATGCTCCATGAGATCGATACCTGTAAGGCGATGAGAATGCAGAACAGAACAGCGAATTCCAAGAGCGAACTTATCAGGCAGGATAGGACGGAGCTGAACACCAGGATCTCCCGGGGGAAAAAGATCTTTTTGACCAGTCCCGGTTGTGATACAATCGATATCATACCGAGGTTGGTTGCACTCGTAAAAAACCTCCAGGTAACGATTCCGATCAGAATGTAAATGGCGAACTGCTTCTCGGATATTTTGAAGATCCCGCTGAATACGATATACAGGATGATCATCATGAACAGGGGATTGATGAGGGACCAGGCAAAACCAAGGACAGAGCTCTGATATTTTATTTTAAGATTGCTGATGGTAAGAACCTGAATCAGATCCTTGTATTCGATAAGCCACATGATGACATTATATCAATCGCCCTCAAAATCTTTAATAACTACGTAATTCGTATCTGACCCCCGCGGTGAGGAAATGAGGACCATTTCTGACATCATACACTGTGGGATAAACAATCTGAAGAAAAGAGGGATATTCCCTTTTATTTCGTGCATATCCTCCGAACCTCTTCCAGTTTTCTTTACCCTGGGATGATAGTTTTACAAGGAAGTTGTGGTATTGAGAAGAACATGTCGACTGTTAGCTATAAAACAACTGGATTTCAAGTCAAACCTCTCTTTGCCGTCCGATGCCCGATTCGAGGATAAGCCGGAGGAATACCGTGTTCCTGCCCCCGGAAGGCTGTAAGACCGGAGTGGAGGTAAGGTCGTCGAACTGCCGGGTCACATACCGGACTCTTTATCCACTGGGCATTGGGTTTACCGTCTGGAACATAATTTACGAAGAACGATCGAGATTTGAGTTGCCAATGAGCCTTCTTCATTCCGGTCGATAAAATACTGGTATACTGCTTTCCTGATCCCATCCCTGTCGTCAGTCAGTTCCCAGAGGCCATCCGCATTCTTTTTCAGATCGATATCGGGATTAAACTCAAGCGATCCTATCTTCCCGTGTCGATCATCGTAATCACGGTTTTTTCTCTCACCATGCCACAGGTGAAGGATCACGCCTTCCGTGAAAAACAGACTGTTGTTGATCTCTTTTGATGCCTTCTCTGACCATTCGAGGTATTTTTGTCTCATCTCCTCCGTGTAATTTTCCAGTATTTTCCAGGGATACCCCTTCGTAAATGCCTCCGCCATGAAATAATCACCAGACCCGATTATGCCATAATCGAAGAATTGAATGGTATCGAAGATTTTTCTCCTCCCTGCCCAGGCATATCCGGTCCACCCGGAGTAGGGAAATCTCTCCGTGTCCTCATGAACGATCGAATAGATCCTTCCTGGAATAATATCTCCTGGCATTTCCCCTGAGATCATCTGGTTTATCACGGCAGTGGGCAGGTCCTGTTGCCCTCTGGCAAGTCTCACACAGTACGTGAAGGGCTGGACGATGGGATATCTCTCAAGCAGTGTTGCAGTTTCTTTCACCCATTCCTGATTCTTAAATATGATATCACAATCGAGCCAGACAATTTTGTCACAATCAGGAGGGAGGTTTTTCAGGGCTATATTGAGCATCGCCTCTTTCTGCCACAGGATATTCTCTTTCTCTGTGCGCAGCTGGAGTAACATATCCGCATCCCCGTCTCCCAGTTCAAAAGATGCCGTATCGAATGCGAGTTCTACGGTCAGAAGGTTCAAACCCTGATTTTTACACGACTCCCTGAATATCCGATAGAGGGCGGATTTGGTTTTGTACCCTGCCGGGTTGAAATAGGTGGTGATTCCCCAGAGTTCTCCCGGGAGAGAGAGCGGGAATTCATGAATTTCTTCCTTTCTGATCATAGAATTGTGTAGGAATATTTACGTCCTATTGGTTAATCATTACGAGAGCGATCAGCAAACATTTCAGGCTGTGTCCCTGATCTCGTTCTAGAGAGAAAAGGAACGTTTCAGGTGGTACACCACGATGTGGCAAAATGGCTGTCCTTCCATGCTCGTCCTGAACCTTCCCCTGCCGTGAACCACTATATCATTCCTGTGAGGGAAGAACAGCCCGGATATTCGACTGGAAAATATCGGAGCGTGTTCGGGGGAACATGGCCTCACCGCTCACCGACCTGATCGAGGGAGCCGGTTCTCACGATTCATGGATACCTTCACCCATCGGCAGGAACCTCATATAAATACCATAAAGATTGATGGTGCGAATAGTTTTGATAAAAGAAGCTGCAGGAGAGTAGCATTTTTTCACAGAAGTACAGGACACAACAGAAGGACAGGATACAAAAATGATTATTGCAGAGCTGCTCCGCTGGAAAGAATGGTATCATTCAAAATTATCGCTTTTTGTGTTCGCAAATTATTACCTGCTGTTCCTGTCCGCTGAACTAACGGTCAGCGATCTGTTCCCCGTCATCCTCCTCATATGCTGGTTCATTCTGTTGATGGCATTTGGGTATATGATAAATGACTATTCCGATCAGTTCAGCGATAGAGCTGCAGGAAAAGAAAAACCGATGAGCAAATTGAAAAAGAATCACCAAATACTCATATTACTCCTCACCTTCTGTAGTACCTTTCTTATTCTGCTCCCCTTTTACCAGGATCCCATTGTCCTCATCCTCTCCCTCTGCAATCTCGCCCTTGCCCTCATGTATTCAGCACCGCCATTCAGACTGAAAGAAAGGGGTATCTGGGGCATTATCGGGGCAGCCATGGCACAATGGATGGTACCGGTTGTCATCGTGTTCGCTGTCTTCGGGCATTATCACGTAGATACCTTTGTCTTTGCAGGGATCTATCTCCTGATCGGATTGAGGTTCATGTTCACCCATCAGCTGCATGATTATCCTAATGACATCCGGTCCGGCACTACGACCTTCGCGGTCGTTCATACTCCTGGAAAAACCTATAGTTTAGCCAGGGTCCTCTTCAGCGCTGAACTACTCTTCCTTCTCGCATTAATTGCGTTAATAGCCGTCTCCAATCCGTTTTTTATTGCTTTGATGACCGCCTATCTGCTGTTTTTCATGACCTGCCTCTATCCGGTTCTGAGGAAGAAAGGGTTACCTCAGTTGTTATCGTCCTTTGACACCATACCCCTTGCAGATTTGTATTTTTTCTGGCTTCCCTTCTGTCTGTCACTCTTCCTGGGATTAAAAAATCCGGTTTTTTTCATCGTCACCCTGGTTGAACTCGTCTGGAAGAGGGAGTACCTCAGATACTATAAGGATATGATCTGGTTACAACGAACCGCTGGAGTATGAGATCCTGCATATGAGGGCGGAGAGGATCTCCATAAACTCCCCCGATTTCCGTTGCGCACACAATTTCAGAGCAGAAAAGAATAGTTACTGATGTACCCCTCTCAACAGTCCTGAGATCTCTCCCAGGGTGGTGAATGCCCAACATCTCTGGGTGAATTCATCAGGATCATCGGTGTGGCGGAGAAGTCTTCCGGCTTTCCCGGAATAAA
The DNA here is from genome assembly GCA_022710385.1 of Methanoregula sp. Classification (GTDB taxonomy): domain Archaea; phylum Halobacteriota; class Methanomicrobia; order Methanomicrobiales; family Methanospirillaceae; genus UBA9949. The sequence goes on along the minus strand of JAKLGZ010000005.1, from coordinate 26,972 downwards.
ACAAATACTTTAGCTTGGATAGTGCAGTGGAATATCGATCCAGCCGGGAAGTATCATGCTCCATGAGCTCCATGACTGAGTCAGAAATACCCTGCCAATAATATCTCCGCATGAAAAAGGATTGACTCAAACGTGACGGGAAGACATGGTGTCTGACAACAATATCAGGGTGATAATAACAGGAATATCCTCTTCTCATGATCTCTCGTTGCAGGAAGGTATCCTCGTTTGACAGGAGATCCTTTCCAAACCGGCCCAGCTTGGTATTGAATCCACCTGTCTCTTTTACTATTTCAATGGGGAAGGCGATGCTGGCACTCACGAGGTGTTCTTTCTTCAGATCCTCAATCACATGGGGGGATTCAGACCAGTCAATGAGTGCCAGGGATAAGAGCAATGAATCTGATAACCAAACAGGCCTTTCTGATTCCCATATTGGCACTACCCTGCCCCCTACACAGCCCGGCCGGGGTTGTACCGTCTCAAAAACATGGAGTATCTTTTCCAGCCAGTCTGGACAGGTGATCACATCATCATCAAGGAACGCAACATAACTTCCCCGTGCATGCTGCAGACCGGTATTTCGTGATGTTGAGGAGCCCAGCTCTGATTCATAGACATATCTCACCTCATTGTTCGCTGATAATTGCTCAACCGTTTCCCGTGTATGATCGGTTGAACAGTTATCCACCACAATAATCTCGAACTGATCCTTCCCAAGACTCTGGTGAAGCAGGCTTTGAATTGCTTTGATCAGATATTCTACCCTGTTATGGGTGATAATGATGGCCGAAATCTGGGGGTCCACGTAGTGGAATTATTTCTCATCCATGGGATTATATGTTTTTGTCAATTTTTTATTGACAGTTCTAAGTCGGGATATCCTTTTAAAATCCTGGTACCTTTGAAATTACCAGGTCATAAAGTGACGATTCAGGTCACCACAATTAATGCCGAACGCGATGAACCATCCCGTTATATCGTGGCGGTTTACCTTCCTGATTTGAAAATTTCAGATAATACCTTCGTTCATCACGTTTCATGCCGGCAGGTATTGAGCCACCTCCTCGGCGCCCATCAGGGGCTGCGGGGGCTATCACAAAGGGGTTGCCAGACCGAAAAATAGCATTTTTCCCCAGAGAGAGGGATACTATCTTTCAAAATCTCTCCTCATGATTTGTGAACAATACGGTGTTGAAAATGAGCACGATCCCCTCACCAGAAAGGGTCGTGCCATCTTTTCTGATCAAATACGTTTGCCAGGGGCTGCCCTTTCGCATTTCATGAACGTAGTGCGGGAATTCATCGCATCCGCATCCGGCGAATGCTACGATTCAGCTGATCTCTCCTGTTCAGCTAGTAAATCCGACGGGATGAACTTCCTGATATCAGGATCATGTATCAGATAGTGGAGGGGGAGAGGTCCGGAAATTCGTTTACAGCCTTCCCGGAACATCTTCCAGAAATGGGGATTGTTCCGGTAATGCCCTTCAGCCTTTATCAGCCGGAGATATTTTTCAGGATGCTTTGAAAATAAGAGTGGATCGTTTATAAAGAACCGGTCTCTCTCCTGCTTTGATTCACCATTCTCATTCCGGAGGTGAGGTGGGTGATATACCCGTACTTTGTCGCTGAAGGGAATCTCACCATAGTGCTGAGCCCTCCAGGCAAGGTCGGTATCTTCCCTGAAATGAGGTTTATCGAACCGTTCATCAAACCCACCTATACGTTCGATGATATCCCGGCAAAGAAAGAGGTTCGCCGTCATGAATCCAAGGCCCTGAAATCCCTCGTTTGTCACGATCCGGTAGCGGGAATCCTCTCTTTTTTCATCATCCGAATAAATATCCCCTTCAATTCCGATGATATCTCTGCTCTCAAGCATCTGTTTTGCATTCTCGAGCCATTCGGGATCAGGCCTGCAGTCGTCATCTGTAAAGGCGATTATTCTTCCTGATGCGTGTCCTATTCCTATATTTCTCGCCCGCACAGCGCCGGCAGCGGGATCATTGATATACACAACCGGGAACGTGCATTTTTTTTGCAGGGACGCCTCGCGATTCTCCCCTGCATCGATAATAATCACCTCAAAATCCCTGTATTTTTGATTATTCAGCGCATCAATAAGGACGTCCAGATTCCCTCGTTTTGTGGGCACAATCACCGAGAAGTACAGCTCGCAGGAGGTATGCAGCAGGCGAATCTTCCTGCCCAGGTCATGAGAGATGGTATTCCAGTCATAATGGCCCTCAACAAGGGATCGTCCCTTCATGGCAAGTTCCTGATACAGGTTTGGAGTTGAAAGAACCCGGTACAGTTCATCGGAAAACCGGGCAGGTTCAGCCACAATAAAAGATCCATTGTCGATGATACCCCGGGCCCCTGTGGGGGATGTTATTGTGGGGAGCCCCGCAGAGAGGAAATCAAACATTTTGATGTTGGTCCCTGAACCACGAAACATCGGATTGAGTGCGACATCGGCAGCTTCGAGGAGCATCCGTTTCTTTTCGTCAGACACCAGGCCATATATCCGGACATTCTTTTTCCCCCTTGCATTGAGCTGGTTTCCGACGCCTCCCACAAGGACAAAGGTGACATCAGGACACTGGTCCGCAAGGGTATCAATGATAAACTGACCCCCTTCGACATTGGGCGGGTATTCACTTCCGATAAAAAGGGCAACTCTGTCGGGCAGTTCCAGCTCCGCTCTCCTTCTCTTTTTTATCTCTCTTGTAACAGGGACAATGGCGTTGATGTCAACACCGTTTGGAACTACCTCAATCTTTTCGGGATCGATATGGTATTCCTGTACAAACTGCAATTTGTCCTCGTCAGAGCATGCAAGTATAAGATCGGCTTCCTCACAGAGCTCGCCCTCGACAAACCGGATAAAATTTGAGATGCATTGTGCAAATGGTGTATTTCCGAGCAGTTGCTGCCGAAGTATTCCCTCACAGTTATGACTGTCATAAATGACGGTCTTTTTTGAAAGATCAACGTGTGTCTTAATCAGCGGGTACATCCACGGATGGCTGAAAATGATGACCTCTGCAGCTTTTGCACACTCTCTTGCCCCTCGCATCAAATCCGGAGAAGCTTCTCCAAGAAGGGGGAATAAGAGATCGATCAGGGTCTTGCCTGGTATCAGCGTGCTGAAATAATCATTCAGTCTGAACTGATCTTCATGAAGGGGGATGTCCCATTCCTGGAGGGATTCAGTGATTGCGACCTCTCTCTCCTTTTCCCCTCGCCAGTCAAAAGTGCCGATATACCGGGCGTGAATCTCCTCGCCGAGATGCGAGTACAATCCTTTCAGCCTCAGCCGCCCTCCTCCGGTTGCCGGTTCGATGGGTTGCATATCAAGGACAAGGACGCGTGTCGGGGACACTGCCCTTTGGTTGGGGGTAATCTCGATATCCCCCAGTAATCGTTCCACCACCCTGTCCCATGAAATACCCTGGATCGACTGATAGCCGTTCTCTCCCATCCTGGCTGCCTCATCAGGATTCCGGACGAGGTACTCTATCTTTTCTGCGATTGCCCTGGGATCGGGTGCTACGACAAACCCTGAAAAACCGTCGCGGACAATATTCGCAGGTTCTCCCGAATCAGTACACGTGATGACCGGTTTCCTGCTCAAAAAGGCTTCAATGGTGATATATCCATAGTCTTCTCCGATCGGCACAAATGGTACAACAATCGATCGCGAATAAAGGTCAATGAGGGTATCGTCGTCAACCGGTCCTAAAAATTCAATTCGTCCGGCGTCTTTGACAAGGGAACGGCACTCCTCCTCATGCTCACCGGTCCCGCAAAGAACCAGTCTCACATCCGATGTCACATACTCCATCGCTTTTATGATAAGATCCTGCCGTTTCCACTTATGGATGCGTGACGGTAAGAAAATGAACTCTCCTTTTTTTGGGGGGAGGAACCGCTCAATTTTTGGAGCAGGATACAGGATCTCGAAAGGGACATCGTTCCAGAAGGGATCGACGGCAATCAGTCTCTCGCAGACGGGTTTTCCTATCGTAAAATGCTTCTTCACCCGGATGGGATTGAGCCCGTATTTGTCAAATGCATGGATAATTTTTCTCTTCTTTTGTACTTCTTCATTACGAGCATCGAATTCACTCTCAAACATGTCATAGAAGGCACGCATGGTATGAACGAGATACGAGATGTGGTTTCGATGCCTGACCATATAGGTGGGTGACTTTGTCGAGATGACCACATCATACTCATCGAGATCCAGGTCGTAACATCTGCAGTAAGCTTCCAGAATCCCTTCGAAGGTAGATTCGTCGATCACAACTTCGATCTGATGGGCGGTATGTCCTGCCCTGTTCAGGGCACTTACCAATCCTGCATAAAAATGTTCTGCCCCCCCTGTCTCACCATGGAGTGCCTTTGGGGTGACCACCGCAATCTTCAAGCATTCCATCCGATCTTATCTCCTTCCTGTTACCGTATAACAGAACGGACCGTAGAGAACCTCGTTTACCATGTCAATATTTTTGTTCTGTATCTCGATCCGTTTTCGGGTCTCTTCATCATCCTCTTTCGTGGAAGGCAGTCTCTGTAATCGGGGAAGATCGGGCATCGAATCAGAGAACCGGATCTGAACTTCAGAGAATCCCACCGATTCAAAGAGATATTTCAGGGCATCGGGATGGATTGGGTTGACATCAGCCATGGTGTGGAATACTCTGGTAAAGGAAGTGTACGAGAGTGGATTTATCGATTCCAGGATGCAATAACCCCCGGGTTTGATCTTCTGGCAGCAGAGGTGTAAGAGCCGGATTGCATCCGCTGGTCCTGGTTGCCCCCTTTTCCAATCGAGAACAATTCCATCGAGACTGGCATCTTTTACCTGTTCCAGATATGGTATTGGATCGTTGCATTCCGCCTCAAATCCCCGCGATTGACAGAACGAGACACAGGCGGGATCAGCATCTACTCCCCTGGCGACAATGCCCTCCTGCCTCATCGCCTCAAGGAGATCCCCCCCGCCGGAACCGATGACAAGGACATTCCGGGCGTTCTCAAGGGAGGGAAGGAATCCAGCCTGCCGCTCCAGGATGCCGGCCTCCGCGGTCTCACCATAGACGGAGGGCAGAGGTGAGCGGGGGCTCTTCTTCCCGTGGCATTGGCTCTCGATCGCAGCAACCCGCTGATTGAGACGGGAGATCTGGGTTGAGGCAGCCCGGTTGAACTCGGTCTGCCGCCAGATTATGGGATCAGTATACCGGCGGACTTCTCCGTGAACAAGATCGCGACCCCTGACCAGCAGTCTTCCGACAATTGGTCGATGGGATCTGATGGTATAGCTAGCGTTCTGGATATCCCAGTTACCTGACAGGCACGCCATATCCCGGGCATCATCGGGACTCATACCGGAGATGGGGAGGGTCTGGGAGGAGGCGGAATGCCTCCCTGGGAATTCAGGATGTGGTGATTCAAACATTTTTTTCTTTTTTCTGCGGAGATTTTCACGGATTTTCTTCATACTCTCTTCTACATCGATCTCGTCATCGTCAATCCCGAACAACTCTTCTTTATCCATGAATATCCATCCGCATTCTGTCATCGCCAGAGGTTTCCGGGATGGTGTCCCCCTTCGTCGCGCAAATACCAGAGCAGGTTCTTCTCATCAACTGTGTATAACGTATGCGGTTATATAATTGAAATGAACTGTTCAAGGGAACGGCCGGCACGGAGCATGACGTGGAGAGGATGGTGCGGTGGTGGATACCGACCCTGCATCCCCTCAGATTCATCCCTGTTTCATACAACATCGTGTATCACCGTCCATAACTGCTCTTCGAAGATTGAACGATCGAACTTCATTGCCCTGGCAAGGCAGGCATCACGGTACGTAAAAGGATGTTCTGAGACCATCTTTAAAGCAGGTATGATCGTCTCGATATCAGCGTGAACGAGTATGCCGGTCTCGTTGGTAACCGTCTCCTTAAAGCCCCCTTCATCCACCGCAACAACAGGTTTTCCGGCAGCCATGGCCTCGACTGGGGTCATCCCGAAGTCCTCATCTACTGCAGTGCATATCAGACCCCGGCACCGGGAATACAAATCGAGAAGCCGGGATTCTGGGACCTCTCCCATTAGTTCGACATTTGGGGGGAGATCTTTCATGAGCCGTGCTGCATATCCTTCCGCGTGATCCCCGGCTGCATATCCGCCAACGATGCAGAGATGTTCGTCAGGAAGTCTCCGGAAGCTTTCGATCTGAAGTTCTATTCTCTTCTCAGGATACAAACGGTTTACGGAGAGCCAGAATTCTCCATATTCCTTACAGGAATAATTCGAAGTGTCGATGGGAGGGTAGAGGATGTCGGCATCTCTCTGGTAGTACGTCTGAATCCTGCCCTGGGTATTTCTTGAATTGGTCAGAATACGATCGACGTGGGATACGGCACGCTGATCCATACGTCGATACAGAGATGACCAGAGAAAGAACGCCTGCCGCTGAAGAATCGATTGCCGCTTGAGAAACGTGTCATACAGATCATAAAAAGCCCTGACCGGAGTATGGCAGTACCAGATATTCGGATGGTGCCTTCCAGCGGCATGGTGGGCCCAGTTTCCACTGAATATAAAAAAATCGTAATCATGTGAGAGATCGCAGGAAGAGAAGCGGTGGGATGCAGAGATTTGCTTGAGTGGTGGTACGTGAGGTGTCTTCCCAAGGCTTTTTATATTAAGCCTGGATCCAATTTTCCCGATGCTTTCGACGTCGGTGGTAATGATATCGGCATTCAGAATCTCTGCGATGGCAACAGCAACCTTCTCTCCTCCCCCGATAGCTCCGAAATAGTCATGAAAAACTGCAAACTCCATAATAATCAGCTAGCTCTCATTCGTATCTCTTGTACGGCATGCAGGGCAGATCTCATCGGAGTGTCACCTGGGGAGTCCTGTCAGGCCTCAAAAAAGAGAGGATAGCAGGATTCCATATAACGTGCTTTCTCGCATCGAGGCAGATGCTTCACTAATCCCGGGTATACCTGCAGATACATGGGCTGACTAACTGCTTTAATTTTTGTGATGAACCACTGCTTGGAGGAACGGTATCTTTTCTCCTGGATAATACTGGTTGAAAAGAAGGGTGGTGGTTGAAATACGAACAACCGTTATTGGCGGGAGTCAGGAGGCCGGATCAGGTACCTCTCTCTCCGGGATTGGCTGGTTGATTCTCGTGCTGCACCTTTGTTCGTAGTACGAGTATCTCAACCGGTATCTCTCTTACCTCTTCTCTATGGAAGGCAAACGTCCGTTTGATCGGGAGCAGGCCGCCAATCACCTCGTCAATCTCTGCCCGTCCGGCAATATATGAGCTGATGAATGAACGGCTGCCCGCGTTAAAGATACCGTACGTTACCGGTGCTATTGCGAGGGCGGCATCGATGAACGGCCGATCGGCATGAATCTGCTGGGCCCCGAAGGGAGGGTTCATCACGACCGTGTCGCATGCTCCAACCAGGGGGAGGACCTGGGGATATTTTACCTCTGCTTCGATCAAATGGATCTCCACAGCAGCCTGGCGGGCATTCTTACGGGCGATTCCGAGCACATCAGGATCTATCTCAACAGCGACCACGTCACGGGAACCGAGGAGTGCTGCCCCAATGCCAAGGACCCCGGTACCACCTCCAAGATCACAGACCCGTTTTCCCTCGATATCTCCCCTCATCGCTGCATGGAACAGGAGCCGTGCGGCGAGAGGAGCCGGTGTCCTGTACTGTTCAAGGAGAGGAGAGGGTTTGGAAAATCCCTCGAGGTTCTCAAGGAGCTTCTCAAGGTGTTTCAGTTTCATGGTCAGAGCATTTCATCGATGGCATAGTCTTCCCAGGTGCGGGTCCCGCAGAGAATTTCGTACTCAGCGGGGGTGAGGACCGGTACCGGGAACCTGACCTGGTCATCGTATGCAAGTCTCGGGCATGCGGTATTCACGTAGGCCTCAAATCCAAGATTCAGGAGCTCGTCAGGGCTCACCTCCTTCATGAAGACAAGGTATGCCCTGTCAGAGAGCGAGAGGAGGCGTGTTCCGAGGTCACAACGGTTCTGGCCCTGTTTTGTGCTGATAATAATCCCGATATGGGCAGCCTCCCGTGCTTTCTCGATGAGCGCATGGCGTTTCCGGAGAAACTTCCCTGCATCGACCTCAACGGCTTGCCCAGAGAAGGGGTCAAGTGCCACCACATGAGCCCGCGTGGCAAGCTGGACTCCGAGGGGATGGAACATCCCTGTTCCGATGAAAAGGATCTCCGATACCCCCGGAATTCTCGCAGCCGCAAAAGAGCAACCAAGCACCTGGCCGGGTTCTGGCGTTCTTCCCCCCGCACACTGAAAGATGGGATCGTACCCTTCGTTTCTGAGCACCTCAGCAATCTCCGGGAGCAGGTGGGTATGCTGGGCAGTGGTAATTAATCCGATCCTTTTCCCCTTGAGAAAGGGCAGGGCAGATCTGATGACAACCGGATCGAAGTCGACCCGGTAGGGTATGTGCAGGACGTCCGGATGAATGAGCAGAGGGGTATGGCCGAAGTTCACGAGCACATCGGCATAGTCGAGCAGCTCAAGCGACAGGTCACAGGCACCGTAACAGGGATCCCCGCTGATGATGACAGAGAAGCCCTGGCGTGAAAGGGCATCTGCAATACCAGCTGCCTTTCGCTTGAGGCCGGCCGGGAACTGGAGGGCGACTGACCGTGCCCTCTTCTCTTGGAGCCAGGTCACCAGGTCAGAGATGTTGTTCAACCACACGCACCCTGTCAGATACCTCGACGGTTACCAGCACCTTGTAAGGCCTTCCGATATCAGGATACCCTTTCCTGATGGCAAAGCAGATATCGGCAACCTCTGCTCCTGCCACGTGGAGGGCGGCAAGGATTCCCCTTGTCGTTCCCCCGGTGCTGACCACATCGTCAACGATAACGACCCGTTCTCCCTCCCGCACACCGTTCAAAAAGAGCTGTCCTTTCGAGTATCCGGTAACCTGGTGCACCGGGATCTCACCCCGCAACTGGTATTCCCGTTTCCTGACAATGTTCAGAGGGAGATCGGTCATGTGGGAGATGATGGACCCGATGGGAATCCCCATCGCCTCGGCAGCAACGATCCGGTCGACCCGGTCCAGATCCATGATCTTGATCATGCCAGTTGCCACTTCGCGGAGCACGGCAGGATCGAGAGAAGGTACCCCGTCCGTGATAGGATGGATAAAATAATTGTACTCGCCACGTTTGACAACCGGGCATGTTTCAAGCGATTTTATCAGTTTTTCAAGCATACTGCTCACCAATAGCTTCAAGAAATGCTTCAATAATCCCCGCATGCACATGGGGCATGCAGACGATTCTGAGATGGTTGTTCCGGGTGTACGAGACCTGCCAGGGTGAAGGAACCGGCGATTCCGGGGCTTCAAAGGTGGCAACGTTGACATCGGGGATGACAACCGGCCGGATTCCGAAGCTCTCCATCCCGTTGATCAACCTTCTGGTATTCTTCATGCACCCATCGACTACCGCTGCCATCCCCTCGTAGCCAAGATATTCAAGCACCGCGAGTGCTCCGGCGACGGATCCACCGGGCCGGGTGCCGGAGAGCGTAAACTCCTGCTTCACGGTAAGGTAGGGGGTATCTACTGATAATGAACAGAGATCTTTTTCATTCCTTAAAAGGAGGCAGCCGGCTGGTATGGTGCTCATCCCCATTTTGTGAGGATCGACAGCGATCGACATTACCCCAGGGAGCGAGAAATCAAATTCGGGAGCCCCTTTCAGGAACGGAAGGACCATACCCCCGAACGCAGCATCGACATGGAAGAATATCCCCTCCTTCCGCGCATAGTCTGCAAGCCTCCTGATGGGATCTACCATGCCATACTCGGTTGTTCCTGCAATGCCGACCATGCAGCAGGTGTTTGCATCAACGGACTCCAGGTACCGTTCACAATCGACCCGGTAATCCCGCGTGAGGGGAACCGACCGCATCTCAACCCCGATCATATCACAGGCTTTCTTAAATGAGAAGTGGGCGGATTCAGGTATGACCACATTGGGTGATGCAATCCCTGCGGTCGCCCTTGCAATCCTGAGTGCCTGGATATTTGATTCAGTCCCTCCGGTCGTGGCATACCCGCAGGCATCCGGGTGGTGGAAGAGGGTCCCGATACGGCTGATAAGCGTTCGTTCAAGCGAAGCGGTTCCCGAAAAAAGCCCCGGATCTCCGAGATTGGTCTCCATGAAGAGGGCATGCGCCCTGACTGCGACAGGATGCGGGAGAGTACACATCGAGCTCAGGATGAACCGGTGGTTTTTATCCTGTAGCTTTGTTGTCTGCAAAAATGAGAAGAGGTCTTCTTCAGGGATTCCTTTACTCCGCATGTGACCTTCTTGCACTCTCAAGAATGATTCGCTGCTCTGTCCGTGCGACGGTCTCCCGTATCTTTGCAATGGCATCGATGTTGGCCGAGACACTCGTTATTCCATGCTCTACGAGCCAGGTCACCATGGGGGGCTCAGAACCAGCCTGGCCGCAGATGGAACATTCGACCCCGTGGTCACGGCAGACCTCGATCGCCTGGTCGATCAGCGCCAGCACCGCGGGATGCTTCGGCTGGTACATTGAGGCAACGTTTGCGTTGTTCCGATCAATAGCAAGGGTGTACTGGACGAGATCATTGGTCCCAAACGAGGCGAAATCGATCCCGGCATGGATGAAATCCTCGATCATGATGGCACATGACGGGATCTCGATCATCACCCCAAGGGTCGCGGCGTTGACATCCACTCCCCATTCTGCCATCATCTCCCGGGCAGCGATGAACTCTTCCGGGTGCGATACCATGGGAAACATCACACCAAGGTTGTCGTATCCCTTTTCCCAGAGCCGTTTGAACGCCTCGACCTGGAGACGGAACTGCTCGGGGCTCTGGAGATCGCGCCGGATACCTCTCCATCCCAGCATTGGGTTGTGCTCATGGGGTTCATTCTCGCCACCGGCCATATTCCGGAACTCGTCTGTCGGGGCATCAAGCGTCCGCACCCAGACCGGCTTTCCGTTGAACGCATCAAGTACGATCTTGATCCCTTTGTACAGCTCATCGATGAATTCCTCTTCCCTGCCATTCGCGATAAACCACCCCGGCGTCTTGTTCAGCCCGAGGATGAGGTGCTCGATCCGGAGGAGACCCACCCCGTCAGCACCTGTCGCAGCAGCGCGAGCCGCCGCTCCGGGGATAGAGACGTTCACCTTGACGCTGGTTGCCGTGATAAGGGGTGATGCAGTGATTGCCGCCGCAGGGGCTTGTGCCTGGGCTGGCGTTTCGAGTGCCCCTTCGTAAATAAATCCTTTTTCACCATCAACTGTGACCAGCTGGCCTGGTTTGAGTATGGATGTGGCATTTCTTGTCCCGACAACCGCCGGGGTACCGAGTTCCCTGCTCACGATTGCGGCATGGCAGGTCATCCCCCCTTCATCAGTCACAATCGCTGCAACCTTCTGCATCGCGGGCACCATGTCAGGGTTTGTCATTTTCGTGACAAGGATGTCTCCTGCCTTGACCGACCCCGTATCTTTGACGTCGCGGATAACCACGACACGGCCGGTCGCCATGCCCGGTGATGCCCCCTGGCCTTTGACCAGGATCTTTCCCTCGCCGGTTTCTGTTTTTACCGAAGTTGTACCTGACCTGATGGTGGTGATGGGCCGGGACTGGAGGATGTAGATGGTTTCCCCGACTATGCTCCATTCGACGTCCTGTGGAATCCCGTAGTGGGTTTCCGCGACCTTCCCATACGTGGCCAGCCGTGCAACCTCATCGTCAGAAAGAACCGGTGTCTCCTGTCGTTCTTTTCCTATTTCAAGAGTCTTTGTGCCATGTTCACCATCGGAGACGATCTCGGTTTTCTTCTGTGCAATGAGCTTGTCGATCACGTTTTCGGTCCGCTGGTCATAGACATATTTGTCGGGAGATACCGAGCCGGAGACCACTGCTTCTCCCAGACCCCAGGATCCCTCGATGATCGTCAGAGGTTCTCCCGTCACCGGATGGGAAGTGAACATCACCCCTGCTTTCTCCGAGTTGATCATCTGCTGGACAACCACAGCGATGTTGACACTCCGGTCATCAAAACCCTGTTTTGCACGGTAGTAAATTGCCCTCGCTCCATAGAGCGAAGCCCAACACTTCTGGACAGCATCAAGGAGGTTCTTCTCACCTTTGATATTCAGGAAGGTCTCCTGCTGGCCGGCGAAACTTGCATCGGGAAGGTCCTCAGCCGTCGCACTTGACCTGACGGCAACCACCATCCCGCCACCGTTCAGCTTCTGGTAGGATTCCCGGATCCTCTCTTTCAGGGATGCTGGCATCTTTGCTTTCATCACCAGTGCACGGGCTTTCTTTGAAGCTTGTTCAAGAGCATTGTTATCATCGACGTTCAAATTCTCAAGATTGGAAAACAGGGGCTGTTCGATCCCTGTCTCAATGAGGAAGTGGCGGAACGCCCGGCTCGTCACAACAAATCCCCCCGGTACCGGGAGGCCCATCGATGACATCTCTCCAAGCGAGGCTCCTTTTCCCCCTACTGCAGCGATATCTTCTTTTCGTATTTCTTCAAGCCACAGAATATCCGGCATCTCCTTCATTCACGCACCACTATAATCTCACCTGTCATCTGGTTAATAAATTATCATCTCCTGATGTCCCGGCCAGCGGACCGACAGGACTATGAATTGAGAAGAAGGTTAGAAAAGCTCTGGTAACGATATAGTATGGGTTTTCATATGAGCTTCAGGATACTGGTCAGCGATCCGCTGGCCGAAGATGGTTTGGAGCTGCTCAGATCGGAGTTCCAGGTAGAGGTCAAAACCGATCTGCCGGAAGATGAGCTGATCAGGATCATCGGGGATTACGACGCGCTCCTTGTCCGGAGTGGGACCGAAGTCACCGCAAAGGTAATCGAGGCGGGAAAAAAGCTCCGGTTCATCGGCCGGGCAGGAGCTGGCGTCGATAATATCGATATGGATGCAGCGACCCGGCGGGGAATTATTGTTGCAAATGCCCCCGAGGGAAACACCCTTGCTGCAACCGAACACACGATGGCCATGATGTTATCCCTTGCCCGGAACATTCCCCAGGCGAATGCATCCCTGAAGAAGAAGGAGTGGAAGCGCTCGAAGTTCATGGGGGTGGAGCTGAATGAGAAGACGCTCGGGATAGTCGGGCTTGGCAGGATCGGACGGGAGATCGCAAAGAGGGCGAATGCCATGGGAATGCACTGCCTGGGATATGATCCGTTTATCAGCAAAGAGCGGGCTGTCCAGCTGGGTGTCGAATCTGCGTCCCTCGATGAGCTCTTCAGGGCCTCGGATTTCATTACCGTGCATACTCCCCTCATCAAGGAGACCAGGCACATCATCAATGCAAAGAGCATTGCCACGATGAAGGATGGCGTCAGGATCATCAATTGTGCCCGCGGGGGCATCATCGATGAAAAGGCACTCTACGATGCCGTGAAATCAGGGAAAGTGGCTGGTGCGGCGCTCGATGTTTTCGAAGAGGAGCCGCCGCTCAACTCCGCGCTTCTCACCCTTGACCAGGTCATCACGACCCCACATCTCGGTGCGAGCACGGTCGAAGCCCAGACCAATGTTGCTGTCTCAATCGCAAAGCAGTGCGGGGCCGTCCTGAAAGGAGGTTCGGCAAAGTATATTGTGAACGCACCAATCGTCCCTGCCGATGTCGCAGATACCATCGAGCCGTTTGCAGCCCTCGCTGAGAAGATGGCACGGTTCCTCATGCAACTGGTGGATGGACGGGTGGAACGGGTGGAGTTCACCTACAGCGGGGAACTCTCCCAGCTGGGAACCAATACACGGTTCGTAACAAGGATGGCGCTGAAAGGCCTTCTCGATCCAATTCTCCAGGTTCCGGTCAATATCGTGAACGCCGAGTTCATCGCAAAGGAGCGGGGAATCAGCTATGCGGAGACCACCACTCCTGAATCTGGCGGATTCAAGAGCCTTGTCACCATCAAAGTCAGGACCGACATGATGGAAGAGACGATGAGCGGCACGGTGTTTTTCAAGGGAAGGAGCCGGATCGTTTCCATCGGCGGATATACCATGGACATGATACCCGAGGGGTATGTCATCGTATCCCGCCACCTCGACAAGCCCGGTGTGATCGGCAGGGCGTCAACAATTCTCGGCAAGGCCAACATCAACATTGCCGGCATGCAGGTAGGGAGGATCACTCCTGGCGAAGAAGCAATCATGGTCCTTAACGTGGATGGTGAAGTTTCTCCGGAAATCATGGACGAGTTCCGGGCGAAAGTCGGAATTTTTACCGCAAAATTTGCAAAAATCTCGGATAACCTGATCTGAAAAAATCATTTTTCCCTTCTCATTTAAGGGAGAAAAATAAGACACGATGGTATACCGCAGGCATATCAGTTATTTTCCAGAGAAATAGGTTCCTGCAAACACCGAAATTATCAGGTTCACCATAGGATTTCCGGTTTACAGTCGTTTATTGGAGGAAAAGAGAATAGTTTAATAGTCATGTGACTTATATTAAGAGGCATCTCGCAAGAGAGCGGGCTCGTGGTCTAGCTGGTTATGACGTCGCCTTGACATGGCGGAGGTCAGGAGTTCGAATCTCCTCGAGCCCATTGCTGTTTTTCCAGGAACGTGGATCCGGCACTTTCATGGAACGTGATTTCATCCTATCGCAATCTCATCGACATAATACCCAGAAGTGAGTCGAAGATCGGGAACCTCTTGTTTCTCTAAGTATTCAAATCCAGGCCTTGGGGTTCATCATTGAGGTAGTTACTTATAGAGCGAAATTCAGGTATGAACCATGCCACAATCTGCTGACAACCATGAGATGGTAATGAGTCATCTGCAGATGATTGAGCATTCATACTGCCTTACCATTTCCAATAAAGAGGAGATCTGCAGGTGGATCACAAAAGCCACCCACAATCCCCGTGAGATACTGACCGTTGCCTTGGCCCTCAATACCTGGATTGCAGTGAATAATCAGGGAGGAGAACTTTCGATACCCCGGGAAATCGTGAACCGGATCATATCTCAAACAGTCGGCCGCTGGTAAATCACCCGATCATTGGAAACAGCCAGATGACAGGATCCTTGTCAGAAAGGCTATCCATGCGAAGTATTCCCATTCCCCTGAAGTAATCACACTCCCTGATCAATCCTCTGTTCATCCTCCTTTCTCATCTGGTGGACCTGATTTTTAAGAGATTTTGTGAATCATGAGGGATTCACGTATACCCTCCGATTGTCCCAGTCCTGAACGAGCATGGTTATCCAGCATTAAATCGCTGAATTCAGGAGATCATCTCTGATAGAGTCCCGGTTTTGCATTGTTACCTAACTTCGCCACTTTCATATAGTCACCACTAATCAGTGCGCCTAAATGCAATTCGCCAGTTCAATATTACCAACGATTAGGAGCCTCCAAATTACCATATCTCTTGATAAAATCTCCAAGAATTGGGCGTAATTCTGGGGAGAAGTTGGAAATGATCTTGATAGGATACCCAAAAGAGGGGTATATGATCGTAAGTGTCAAATTCGTGAGATAATTTTTGAGGACCTTCAGATTTTTCACGACGGGATTATTGCAGAAAAGTTGTGTCAAACTGACCAGGACTTTCGTGAGGAATACAATCAAAACATACCCGATCACCGCATGTTTGGACCAGTGCCGGATAGGTCGCATCTCGGCACCTTCTTTCAGATCCCGGATGAACTTCTCTGCCCGGTCCCGGTTCTTGTAAGCGGTCAGGATCTTCTCGGCGTCATCATCGACACTTGATTCAAGGATAAAGAATCCTTCAAGACCAGTGACATAGGGATTCGGGATTTCACCGAGAATCTTCTGGAGATGACCCCGGGCGACGATCCAGCCATCAGGAGCGATATACTGGCCGAGATCTTTTCCCTGTTCAACTTTCTTCGAAAGGATCTTTCCCTTCTTGAGCTCCTTCTCAAGTTTCCTTGCTTTCTTCGTTAACTGGTCGTCTGCGAGATCCTCGGAGAAAAAGATGTACCGCACCTCTTCGCCATCCCTGGATTTGACGCATGAATAGACCCGGTTGTTGGAAAGAAAGGTAACTCGGCTTTCTTTCCTGGTATGGTAAATCGCTATCTCGTTCCGGTATGGTCCTTTCTTCTTTGCCTTCAGGGTCAGATAATGGAAGTTCAGATCACGGATCCTTCGTTTGTTATCCTGGGTATTCCCGCCACAGTCAAACACCAGGAGACTTCCCTCTGGCAGGACTCGCGAACATAACCGAATCAGCGATCGCATGTGCTTCTTATCCTGAACATTTCCTCTCTGGATGGTCAACATCGTCGGTATGTTGTTGAGGCCAACACTGATCCCAAACGTGAACTGGAGTTTTCCTGGCTGGTTGTCCCGGGAATATCCAAGTTCACCGAGAGGACATTTTTTCCCCTCGAAATAACTCGAACTGAAGTCCACGAACTGGGTTGGATCAACGAGATCCTGATGGCAGATCCATCGCTGAAATTGGTCAAGGACAATCGGTTGTCTCTCGCCAAGCCGTTCCAAAACCCTATACAAACTCCGATCTGAGATTTTATCCGTAAATCCTAAGGTCCCAAGGAGTTCATCCGGCGTAAAATCCAGGATCTTGTTGATGGATACTGATTGATTGAGCTTGTTGCTGATGAGAAGTTTTACGGACGGTATGAACGATCTGCTCCGACCGCCAATCCCTCCAAGAACTGATTCAAAGAAGGTAGTCTCCAAATCAATTTTATCGATTAACGCTATATTGCCTAATGAGAAGGTTGTGTTTTCTGGCATCAAATTCTCTAAACACTACCTTCTCATCCTTCTTCTGGCGAAGTCAGGTTGTTATCTCAATCAGTTTCACATCAGGTCTCATTTTGATCGTTTCCATGAAGGGAATACCTCTCTTCGCTATGGTGGCAATAACAGGGCGTTCGGAGGCAAGGAGAGAGAGCACCAGTTCCCTGAAACGAGGTGAAAAGCATTCCATTTTCCCTATTTCATCGATAATCACAAGATTCGGATCGTTTTCCTCCAGGTGTATCTCCTCCAGAAAACACTCGAATCCTTCCAGGTCGATTCGATACTTTCCCACCCGAACCGGGCTATGGATATCAGTATGGGCAAGAATACGCTTCTTCCCTGAACAGCTGACAAGAAGGAATCCCTGCCTGATACCATTCTTCCTGATCTCATGGGTGACAAAGCCGGCGAGTCGATGATCTGACAAGGCTCTTGCCAGCCATACCAGGATCGTGGTCTTGCCAATCCCGGGACTGCCGGTGATGAGGAGGTTTTTTGCCAATGGTATGGTCATGATAATGGGTCATCCCCCGATTCTTTACGAGGTGTCCCTCCATTGCTGTTCACCAGATATCCGTCTCTGGTAGACTTCTCCTTGTTGTGTCAAGGAGGTTGAACCGGGTAATGTGCTGTTGCTGTTTTACGTAAAAAATTCTGCCGGTGGGAATAGATTACTTACCAAAAAAACCAGAATACTAAATGAGTATGACCTTTGGCCCACCCGTGTCAGATGAATCCGTTCTCATGAGATGGATGGCTCTCGAGATGGGGAAAATAAATGATGGCGTCGTTGCTGATCGAAGGAGACTTTCAGACCTTGTCAGGGAACTACATCCTGCATCGGTCACCCGTGGTGGCAGAGAGTATGCTTTTGATAGAAATACGATCCGGGTTCTCTGGGAGAGACTTCCTGAACCTCTCCGCTACCGCCTCAAACTCCCCATTCTTTTTTACTTTGATTCAACGGTCACTGACAGCTTCATGCTGGCTGATGCTACGGCACTTGAGGCGTTACAAGCTCTTGGGGAGTTGTCGGACCTGAGGGAATTCATCGGGGGGAGGTTATGGGTGGGCAGGGCGATCGTGTTTGCCATTATGGGCAGGTATCCTGGTGCCATCCAGATCATGGTCAGTTGATAGATATCTTTGAGCCCTGAATGGGAGCGCCGGATAAGTGATTCGATAGGTATTATATACGATTACATGGTACCTTAAGGAAGGTTAATCGTATAGATGAAGATTAATCTCATTGATTAATGGCACTGATGAGAATTTGTCATTCGCCATCAGAAACGGGGGAACACGCATTGCGGAGGTCATCCCTGAAATGACATTTTCCGGCAGGCAGGTTAGTGTGGGTGACACAGAATGGCAGTAGACGAGTTCACTCGTATGATGGGAGATATCCAGGCACTTTTCCGCTCGCGACTTCAGATCCAGATTTTAATAGCCCTCATGGATGGTACAAAGACCCTTGCACAACTCCGTGAAATAACAGGAAGTTCCTCGCAGGCTCTCATCCCGAAGATACGAAAACTTGAGACAAGCAATTTCATAACGATAGCCAATTACCAGTACAACCTAACCCCCATAGGGAGGATCTTCACCAAAAAAATCCAGGATATCATCCTTTTCAAATCAGTGATCAAGAAACATAAAAAATTCTGGGACCAGCATTACACGCAATCGATACCAGATGAGTATTTCTCTTCTGTCGGTGACCTGTACAGTTCAGAAATTGTCACCGATACCAATGTCGAAATATTCAATGTTTATTTCAATTTTCTTAAGATTATACAGGAATCGGAAGAGATCTATATCCTTTCACCTATCTCAAGCCCTGCCCACATCGATGCAGTTCTGAAACGGATTAATGAAGGTGCCTATGTGGAAACACTGGTGGGAAAAGACCTTATCGCACACCTCTCGCAATCACCACTGTTCGATAAAATCTATGAACTAGCCAGTCATACGAAAAGTAAAATACTCGTTTTGGAAGAGATGCCAAAACTGGGTCTTACGGTTACAGAGAACCATATCTCACTCGGCCTTTTCAAGAATGACGGCATCACGTATGATACCACAACCGACCTGTATTCCACAGATCCAAGAGCTGTCAGCTGGGGGCATATGGTGTATCACTATTACCGGAATATGGCAACCGAATTGAAATACTGATGGTTCATCTTGGCAACCCGATCTTTCATTTGTCCGAATATCCCTTGCAAAGAATATGTGGCCTGATAGCGCATTTTTCATAAGTTGATATGTACATCACCTTATCCCTTTTCGCGAAACTACCCGCGGGATGTGAGATTGACAGTGCTCTTATTGTTCAATGCCATGCAAAGCTATATCGTATAGGAAGGGATATTTCAGCTCCTCTGTTCCCTGTGAAGGGAATAGCCCTTTTAAGCAGGGACATTAACTGCTACGATTAACATTCATCTCTTTGGCGATTCTTCGCCATAGGAATTTATGTTTATTTCACCCTCGAAGAACAAGTTATGTTTGAACAGAGCCGGACGATGTATAGTTCGAACATTGCATTCACCGGACTGCCCCCAAATCATGGTTTGAGAGCAAAAGAAGTTGATCAGTATTCCCGCATCATGGGGGATATCCAGGCCCTCTTTCGGTCGAGACTCCAGATCCAGATCCTTCTTGCACTTGGTGATGGAACAAAAACCCTTTCGCAGCTCAGAGATATTACCGGAAGCTCATCCCAGGCACTGATTCCAAAGATCCGAAAGCTGGAATCGAGTAATTTTATGGCAATCTCTGACTACGAATACCACCTGACTCCCGTGGGAAAGATCCTCACAAAAAAGATCAAGGATATTATCCTTTTCAAATCAGTCACAAAAAAGCACAACAATTTCTGGGATCAGCATTACTCAGAAGCAATCCCTGAAGATTTTTTCGTGAATCTCGGAGAATTGTACAATTCCGATATCATTCTTGATACGAATGTTGATATCTTCAATGTGTACTTCAATTTTCTCAGGATGATACAGGATTCAAAAGAGATCTACATCCTCTCCCCTATCTCAAGCCCAGCCCATACCGATGCTGTACTCAAACGAATCAGGGAAGGTGTATATGTGGAAACACTGATAGGAAAAGACCTTATCGGACAGATCCTACAATCTCCCCATTTCGATAAAATTCACGAACTTGCAAGCCATACCACGAGCAAGATTTTCATTCTCGATGAAATGCCCAGGCTGGGATTGACGGTCACCGATAAGCAGATCTCGCTTGGTCTTTACAAGAGTGATGGAGTCACCTATGACACCACCACCGATTTGTTCTCAGCAGACCCAGCAGCCGTTACATGGGGGCAGAAGCTGTATCAGTATTATAAAAGTAATGCAGTGGAATTTACCTTATAATCATTTCTCAATACTAGTCCTGGATATCTTTTCCCGGGAACATTTTGCATCAGTTGCATTCGGGTGGCATTTCACGATCACGAGGTCTGAAATTGAGGTATGATGTATGTTTCCCTGTGTTTTTTCAGTTATTTGAGCCCAATCTCCCCAAAAAAGAGCCTTTGCCGGGCAAAAATATATATCTCATATCGGAAAAGGGATAATTACACAATATCTTTGGTGTATCCCCAGGCTGGGGCTGGCGCTCTTCCTGTAATTTGATTAATCGTTCAGATTAATATTAACCTTTTTGCGTACTTTTCATCATGGGAATGTATGTTTATTCTAGTCATGAAGAATAATCTATGTTTGAACACAGCCATCCGGTATACACTTTTGACCTTGATCCCGGTGTTTTCATCGAGTACCTGGTTTATAGCTCAATCTACCTCTCTTTTGCTGCGGGGGCAATGGCCTTCATCTCCAGTGTCCTGCATAATGTCGCTTTCAACCCCGTGGTGCTTGCACTTGGGATGCTGATCACCTTTTCGGTATACAACCTGAACAGGAAAACCGATGAGAGCGAGGATGCCATCAATCATTCTCACCGGTTTGCCTTCACAAAGAGGTATGAACATCTGCTCTTCGCTTCAGCAATCGGCGCATATGTGCTTGCCCTCGTCCTTTCTGGTCTTTATGGATTGAGTGTGCTTCTTATCTCGGCAATACCCCTCATATCAGGGTTGATTTACAGCACACCCATCTTCCCTAAGGGATTCAAATACAGGAGACTGAAAGAAATTCCCCTCGCAAAAAGTATGATAGTAGCCATTGCCTGGGCACTTCCGCCTGCGCTGTTGCCCGTTTACATCGGAGGGGCAGTACCGAGCCTTATTACGCTTGCAGTGGTATTGTTCTTCTTCTCGCTGGTTTTTATCAACACGGTCCTGTTTGATATCAGGGATGTTGAGGGTGACCGTGCAACGGGGGTTCGGACCATACCTGTCTGCATCGGGGTGACCAATACAAAGATCCTCCTTACTCTGATCAATATCATCTTTGGTGTGGGGATCATCGTGTTGCTCGAATTCCAGATTCCGATGCTGTTTCTCTGCCTGTTTCTCTTCGGAATGATCTATGCCCAGGCATACATCCTGTTATACGAAAAGATAAGCACAGGAAATCTGAAGTGTGACCTGATTGCAGACGGGCAATTCATTGTCCTTGGTGTGCTGATGGTTGGTATTGTGTTCATCCAGAATTCGATACAGATCCTGCTCGTCTGATGCAGAAGGCACTATTCCCCTCAAGGGGGAACCTATAATTTGTTAGTGGCCTAATTCTCCTTATGAAGCCAGTGCGATCTCTCATTGTAGCCGCTCTCATTATTCTGGTCATCGTGGGGAGCGCAGCTGCAGATGACTGTGGTTGCGGGGGATCCTGGGATTCTCCATCAGATGATTGGGATGATGGCGGGTCGGGAAGCTTCGATGACGATGATGACTCCGGGAGTTCCGGAGATAGCAGCAGTTCTGGTGATTCCGGGAGTTCCGGGGATAGCAGCAGTTCTGGTGATTCCGGGAGTTCCGGGGATGACAGCAGTTCTGGTGATAGTGGGTCAGGATCAGGTGGCAGTGACCCCAGTGATGGGCAGGAAAGTACCAGTGGCAGCTCCGGTTCAGACAGTTCCTCATCAGATTCCGGCTCTTCATCCGGAGCAAGTGGAGAATCTGCTGAGGAAGGAGTCCTCTGGCGGATAAAAGGTGATGACCTCTTCACGAAAGGCCAGTATAACGAATCACTCGCCGCCTACGAAAAGGCACTATCCTCTGATCCATTCTCGTTCAGGGCATGGAAAGGAAAGGGAAATGCACTTCTGTCCCTGAACCGGACCGTTGAAGCAGAAAATGCGTTTGGTAAGGCGCTAAAACTCGATCCCGGTGATGCCAGCGTCTATGCTCTTCTTGGTGATGCCCGTTTCGCTGCAGGAGCATATGATGATGCCGTGGAGCAGTATCTTAAGGCCCTCGCCATGAATCCGAATCTTGAAGATGTCGCCGAAAAGCTCTCTTTGGCATATGCCGGCGACCAATCCGGAGAGACCATGGAGACCGAAGCTTCCGTCATGGAATCAGGTACCCCCGTCCCCACTGAACTTCCAACGGTTGCCCTGATAAATGACACTGCAACCCTTACAGCGGAAGTAACCAGCACTGAACTCTCCCCCACACCAAGAGCTGGGATTGCCGGTGGAGTGACCGGGATAGTTGCATTGATGTTCCTTCTTATTGTCACTGGATCAAGAAGAAAATAATCTCTTCTCCTTTCTCTGTTCTGTTCGATAAAATGGTAATTGAAGAACTGAATCGATTGTTCGGATTTGAATGAGGGAAATGTCCCTGATATGATTTTTAATGGTTGTAACGGTTCAGGAAGGGATGAGCTTATTGATGAGTCGTCAGCTTGCTATGAATTGAGATATATTCTGATGAAGTACTCCTCTATCCGCACCCTTATCTGAAATCTGAACTATACGTACTACCAAGACACGTAACCTCGTCCCATGGCCTCACGTTCCGACCCCTGTATCCTGGTCCTCCACGGACCGGAGGTATTTGATGCCGGCGATGTTCATTATCTTATTGACCGGCTCCATCCGGAACGGGTGATTGTTGCGGGGGTGATGGCCCGGACCGCCGCAGAGGAGTCCGGGATAGACTGCGAGTTCATCAGCGTGCCTCCCAGCCTCGTTCTGAAGGATCTCTCCGGCTGCACTCTTCTCGCCAACCATGGCAAGACCCCTGAGTCCGGGCGAATATTCGGTGAGATTGTGGCATCTCGTCTTTTCCCCCGGGGGCTCATTCACCTTGAATGCTCAGACAAGACCCTTTATTCATGGAACCAGGCTATTGACAATCTGGTCCATGACATTGGGGAAAAGACCGGCTTTCGTATTGTTCCGCAGAAGATCTCAAAAAACGAACCATCACCGAAACGGTCGATTCGGGGGTGCGTCAGGGGGGAACCTGTCTATGTCAACGGCATAGTGATTGGTCATGCCACGGGACCCGAGGTCATTCTCACACTCGAGGAAGGAACCATTATTCCCGAATCGGGGATCATACCGAAAATGCACGGTCTTGAGAAGATCGCAAAGATACCGATACATGACCTTTCCGGTATCTGGTGCAAGAGCGGGACGATACGGAGAAATGCTCCGGTTCCCACCAATCTGCGGCAGAGGCAGCAGGGCCGGGTACTTTTCATCGATCACGCCGGGCATCACCTGTACCGCCTGCTCACTCCTGACATCTGCGGGATCATCAGCGTCGGCGATGATACAACGGCAGTATGCGGGCATATCGGCTCCCATCTGGGTATCCCTGTCTTCGGCATTATTGACGGAGACCGTGACGGAATAGTCGAAGCAGGGTACGCCCCTGGTTCTGTTCTCGCAAGAGCAGTACGCGAGCGGGATGATGACATTGGTACCGAGATCAGGGTGATGATCCCGCAAGGGCAGGTGACGTGGAATGACCTGGTGTCACAGCTCATCCTTCATCTTGGAAGCAGGGTGGCTATCTCCCGATACCCGGATTGATTCTCTATGCTCTGCGCTGTATGCAAGGGAAAAGGTCTTTGTGGACTCTCACGGTGTCCCATCATGGAGCGTTTCCACTCACTGGCCACAGCACGTCCGGTTACTGAGTATCAAGGGACAGCCCCGTCTGTCTTTATCGGTAGTGCAGGGTACCCTTCAGTCAGTGGCGGGCCTCTCCTTGTGCAGGACACCGACATTCCGACCGACTGGTTGTCACAGGGTCTCGGGATCGAGGATATCGTCAGCCTCCGGTCAGAGACCATCAGGGGAATTTCAAAGGTTGCTCCCTATCTTGGGCAGATACAGGATATCGCGCTTGCCTCACGCCCCGTTTCGGTCGAAGCCTCCTTCGAACAACCGGTCAGGTTCGAACCTGATTTTGACCGGGTGACTGCACCTGTTGGAAGCGTGGGGAATATCAGGCGACTTGATCTGCTTGATCATCCCCCTACCGATCGTGTGGTGGATCGGATTGTCTCGGATACCGACCTCCCTGCGGTAGAGGCATGTATCGATCTTCACCGGTCGGGACTTGATGTATACCGGATCACCCCTCTCTTTACTGCGGGGCTTCTTGGGAAGAAAAGAAGGATCGTACCCACCCGGTGGGCAATAACAGCAGTCGATGATTCTGTCTCAACCGCACAGAAACGTGCTATTGCGCGGTTCTCTCAACTTCAGGAGATCCGGCTCCATTATTCGGAACTGTTTGGAAACCGGATCGCTGTGATCCTCGTACCCGGTGACTGGCGATACGAGATGATCGAGCGATGGGAGCCGCAAAGCCTCTGGGCAGGCGAGACTGCAACCGTTGTCAGGGACGGAGAAACCATGAAAAAAACAGGATACTCCCCGATAACCGGTGCGTACTATTCGGCGAGGCTTGCGGTCACCGAGCACCTGTTCCGATCAGGTCGGTGTGCCCGCGTGATCGTGATCCGGAATGTTGATCCCACCTACTGGACGCCGCTCGGAACATGGGTTGTGCGGGAGGCGACACGCCGTGCAATGGCGGGGCCGCCACTTGTTGTTTCTTCTCTTACTGATGCCATCCAGCAGGCAGGCTCTCTTGCTGGTTTTCCTGACTGGATCCATCACTCTGCCCTTGTCCCGGAGATCCGTTTCCAGAAGACACTCTCTGAGTTTTAGGCAGTGGCCTTCCTGTGAAGGAGGTGCAGGGAACCTCGATAAGGAGGGAGAGGGTTCCCCGGGATGCTCACTGCTGTCCCGCTGATTGCTTCGAATGCCGTTCCCTGATGCTCTCAAGGGTCTCGATCTCATCGACCGACTTGTCATCGCGGAGGCGGATGAACCGGGGGAACCGCAGCGCAAATCCTCCCTCGTAATTGGGACTCTTCTGGATCTCGGAGTAACCTACCTCGATCACGATCCCCGGCTCGAACCGCAGCTCTTTCCCTGACTCGCTGATCACCCTGTCTTTGAGGAGGGTATACATCTCCTGGAGCTGCTCATCGGAAAAGCCTGTTGCCACCTTCGATAACGGGACCAGTTCCCCGTTTGCATCCTGGCATGCGAGGAGAAAAGAGCCGAAGAGATGTGCCCGTTTCCCTTCACCCCAGTCGGCACCAATCACCGCGAGGTCCAGGGAATCAACCGCTGGTTTTATCTTGATCCAGTTCTTCCCCCTCACTCCCGGGGTGTAGGGCGAAGACGGGACTTTCAGCATCAGCCCTTCGTGGCCTGCGGCCAGTGCTTCCTGGTACATCCGATCGATCACCGCTGGATCCCCGCTCACTATCTGGGGAGCAATATAGGCATTGATCACGCCCATGAGCCGAATTCTCCGTTCCGAGAAGGGGAGGTCTATGAGGGTCTCGCCATCGAGGTAGAGGAGGTCAAAGACGTTCGGGATCATCCTGATCTCCTCGCGTATCTCATCGATCCCGTATTTTCTCCGGAACCTCCGAAGAACAGTCTGGAATGGCAGCGGACGATCATCCCTGATGGCGATAACCTCTCCGTCAAGGATCACATCATGGTCGGTAGACTTTGCCAGGAGATCGACGACATCCGGGAGTGCATCGGTGACCTCCTCCAGTTTCCGGGAGTACATCCTGCAGGTGGCGCCCGATTTATGAAACTGGAACCTTGATCCATCGTATTTGTATTCTGCGGCGATTGCCCCGTTCTCGGCAACAGCTCCCTCGATACTTCCCTGCTGGGCAAGCATCATCTTCACCGGGTGGAAAAGGGCAATCCGCACCTCCTTCAACCGTTCCTCCCCCTCTTTTGCGAAGAGTGCAACCTGCCCAAGGTCATTGATCGCCTGGAAGGCATGCTCGACCTGGTAAGGATCGACCTGGAAGGCCCGGGCGATTGCTTCCCTGACATTCCCTTCTCCAACTCCAATCCTCAAATCCTCAAGCATGATTCGGGAGAGGTACCTCCCTTCGAGGGGACCCGCGTTGCTGAACAGCTTCCTGACGACTTTCAGTTTCTCTTTCTGCGACCGGTTCCCGCCAGTGGCAGCGATGGCAGCAAGTTCCCTGTATACATCAAGAAGAGAGAGTTCCTCGGTGAAGAACGAAGTCTGTTCTTTCCTTCCCAGGAGTTCCTCGACCGCTCTCCCCACATCCCCGGTCCGGTTGATGATCCGGATGACCTCCTCTTTTCGTATTCCTGCCACGTATGCGATCCCCTCATAGAGGAGATTTGGCCCTATCCCGAGTTTTTCAGGGCTCCAGTCAGGAAAGATCCGTCCCATAATGAACCTGATGAATACCGGCAGTTCTTCCTCGGTGAGCCCGGGAAGGATCCGGCTGATCAGATCGATCATCGCAAGGCGTCCGGGGATCCCTTCAAGCTCCTCGCAGACACGTGCAAATTCACGAAAGTTCATGTACAGGCCCTTTTTGCATCAGGTTTGGTGGAACAGGGAATAAGGATTGTTATGTCGTTCCTGCCGAGGATCCAAGCCTCACCTATTAAGTGAAAAATGCTCTAATGGCCGGGTAGCGTCATTACTACCAGGAGACGAATCAACATCAGACCCTGATCCGTCCGGGCCAGTGCTGGTCTTTATCCGGATTGGAGGCAAGGGTGATATCGATCTCGTCCATGAAGAGGCCGATCCCTTCCT
>JAKLGZ010000049.1 GCA_022710385.1 Methanoregula sp. | reverse complement strand
GCTTTTTTTCCCAATGGATAGTGGAACTTCGACGGCAATCAGAAGAAAAAGAAGGGGGTTTTGATGCCAGCGAAAAAAAGAGCGGTAAAAACAGTTTCGCCCACTGATACTTCTCCCCATCTTGGAGAGGTCGGATCGATCGATGAACAATCAACGGTGGTTGCCGAAGTAGGATACAGTGAATCCGAGGGGGTATCAAAAAAATCCTATCGGCGCATTCCATTAACCGCCGATGTATTAGTCCCCGATACAAAAAATACTGCACAGGTAAAGAATTTTCAAAAAAACCAGATGATATCAGCGCAACATTTTCATTTTGCCATCAAAGATGTTGCGAAACTCTACAAAGACCTGAAAGTGATCCGGGTCCTTCCTTCGATATTGTCGGGAAAGGTCTTCCAATTCAACAATGAACCGGCTGCGCTGGTCCAGGTCAGATTCGATCTTGCCAATTCCTACTATTCGGACATTACCAAAGATGACGGATCATATGAAATCCACCCTGCAAAGGGCATCACGATATCAGACACTGACACGATCACGATCGCGGTATATGGTTCAAATTCCGGAACACGGACCGAAATCCAAGGATCTGATATTGCACCTTCGGGGTTGATCCATGACATTATGCTTAATACCAGGATTGATCCCCTGAATGTAAGCATCATACAGCGCCTTGAGAGTATGCAGCTGGACGCTCCTGGAATTGAGCCAAAGGAAGAGACTCGCGAGAAACCAGCAGCAGAACCCACAATATCCTTGGGAGAGACCGATCATTGTCTCACGACCTATAAAACGGACTTTACTGTTGAACGTTTTCCCTATGGCGTGTTTTTCCGGCTTGTTGAGCCCCGCACGAGCATCCTGAATGCTGTGCAGTTTGTTAAAGTGGACAAAGAAGGAACTTTCAATGTTCTCCCACTTTGGAGTACTATTAGTTATACACC
This sequence comes from Methanoregula sp., assembly GCA_022710385.1. Classification (GTDB taxonomy): domain Archaea; phylum Halobacteriota; class Methanomicrobia; order Methanomicrobiales; family Methanospirillaceae; genus UBA9949. The sequence continues at coordinate 10,167 of JAKLGZ010000049.1, read as the reverse complement.
CCAAGGGGGTGGTGGTTCTGCACCTCAAGCTGGTAGTGCTTCTGCAGATCTAGGGGTCAGTTACCTCGACCGTGTTCCCATTGAACAGCCGATAAGCGTCGATGGATTCCGTGACCAGATCATCGGCGTCGACGGCCTCACAACTGTTGGACCATCGGAACTAGTCCCCATGGCAGGAACACTCGGGCTTGGATACATCGTCCACATGGCCCAGAGCTGGACGCCAAAAGGGTATGCTCTTGGCAATCTCATCTATTCACTACCTCTCGCACCCGGAGAGCAGCAGAAAGTGGCCATATTCGAGAGGACCGATATTGCGGTAACAAGAGAGAGTGAACTGCTCGATGTGGAAGAACAACAACGGTTCCAGCAGCTGAACGATACATCAGCGTACGCAACCTTCCGGTCGGCATTCTCTGAAGCCGCTCGAGGTGGCAGTCACTTCGACACCCGATCCTACTCTGAGTCTGGGGGTTTTGATTTTCTCATCTTCAGCGGAGGCGGTGGTTCATCGGGAACCAGTGGAAATTCTTCCTCATGGCTCGAAGGAGTGAGAAATTCGACCCAGACTGCCGCGGAAGACACCCATTCGGCAGTGGTCAGGCAGGCATCCGCCCGCAGGAGTGCACTGCGTACCAGCATGCGACTGGCAGTTGCTCAGGAATCGGAGAATGTGACCACGAAGGTGATCACCAATCACAACCATACACGGGCTCTGACACTCCAGTTCTGGGAAGTCCAGCGATTGTTTGAGACGTCAACCGCAGTCGATGGGGTTACCCTGGTCTGCCTCGTTCCCCTGGAAGTGATCCGGTTCCTTCCTTCGGGACAACCACTCCTGCTCACACAAAAAACGGAACTGAGCGACCGGGCAGCTGTGCTCAACCGTTACAACCTCATCCTCCGGCACGCGGATATCCTGGCTCGCAGGATGCCACGGGAATTTCAGTATGGATTGACCCTGCTCACCCAGTTTGCAGGTGACCCGACTGCTGAATTCCAGGACCCGAACAGTGCGGCCGAAGATGTCATCTATATCAAGCTCGACGGAACATTTCTGCCATTCGAAGAGATATACGTTTCTGCTGTCACCAGGAGGGGGACGCGGCTCGGGCCGGTCCGGATGAATGGACCCGCCCCGGTGATACCAGATCTGAATGCAAAAGAGGAGATAAAGAAGAGTGCCTTCTCTACAAAAGAGGCGCTTCTCGACTATCTGCGGGTGATCAGAAACAATCCCTATGGCCTTCACATATTGTTTACTAATGTCCCCCCTTCGCTGAATTCATGGCAGGCATTTCTGACGCTGCCTCCGTCTCTAGCGCGGAATGATATCGTCGGATTTGAGATAACCAGGAGATTCCAGCCTTATACCTACAAACTGGTGAACGAAGAAGTCCTGACCATGGTGATATTTGGAATGGAGGTTCCGGTAGGGAGCAAAGTGTATAAGTCGACCATTACCCTGGATCCCAACGAGCTTGAGAAAGAAATTGGTGGACCGGTCCTGACATCGTTCTCTGCAAAACTGATCCCGGTAGAGAGTGGGATCACAACCTTCAAAGAGATGGCCGTGGTCGATGGCGAGAGCTATTCAAACGTCTCGCTTGGGGAGATGAAACTCCCTGCTTCGATGTCTCTTCCGGCACGGCAGATGGCCCCGGTACTGCACTATTCGCAGGTGCTTGAGATCGAGAAGATGCTCCAGCACGTGGTACGAAATACGGTGACCTATTCCAAGGCGGTATGGCAGTCGCTCACTCCTGAAGAACGGGCAATCCTCCTGGAAGGATTCACGATTGGAATCCCCGAGGAGGGCATTTCAGTGACCCCGGATGGGATTGCCGATGCAAGCCAGATGGTGCCGCTCCTCAATTGCGTCGAAAATCGGATTCTTGGATTTTATGGGAATTCCATGATGTTGCCTTTCAGCATCCCACCCTCCCTCGTAACTGCAATGGGCATCTCAACCGGGGATATCCAGAAGGTGCTGATCGATTTCCACCGCAAGGCCTTCTCCCCGCCGCGTCACGTGATCGCCCTCCCGACCCGCGGAGTGCTCGGTGAAGCGGTGCTGGGGAGCTGTGTGTCTGCAGAAAAGATCGACCTGACACGATTCTGGAACTGGGCTGATGCACCTGCAGATATCGCACCGGAGATCGCCGCAGTCACCCTTCCTACCACCCAGCCCTCTCTTACAGCAGGCCTTTCAGCCCCGAACACCCTCACCGGGATGACCCCATTGATCAACAATTTCAATGCAGGTACGGCTACACCAGCGGCTGATACCAGCCTCCTCCAGGCGATGGTCTCGGCTGCTGCCCAACAGAAAGGGTTCAGCACCGAACTGACCGGTGCATCACTCCTCGCCCCGCTTATGGAGAAATCGCAGGAGACCGCCGAGAAGGCACGGGCGGATGCCCTAAAAACCGTCAGGGATCATCAGAACTTGGCGATGGCAATTGCCGGAAATATTGTGGGAGGAATATATGGAGGAAATCCAACCGCCGGTTCGAGCGCTTTGAGTGCCATGAGCGGAGGCTCGGGCGAGGGAGCCAAGAAAGACGATGCTGCAACCAAGAAGGCTGAGATTACCAAAAAGGAGGATGCTTCCAAAAAGGAAGATACCTCCAAAAAGGAAGATACTGCCAAAAAAGAGGACACCGGAACACCGACCGATACCCCTAAGGGAGATGGGAGTTGAGCGTGATGACAGACGATGCCAATACTCAAACAGCATCCTCAACCGCAGAAGAACGAATGCTGGATGCATTGGATACCCTTATCAGAAGTGTATCCTCCCCAGATATTGTTGAGGCGCAGGCCATTTTGTTACGCCGTCTTGCATTACAGGGAGACGTGATCGATTCCCGAATTCCCGCCCCACGGAACATCACCGAGATTGGGGGGTATCTCAACCTGCTGGGAACCGGGCAACCAAAAGATGCATTTATGAATCAACCAGAGATGCGTTCACAAATGGTGGCAGGAATTTTAGGTGTTGCCGGACCCAATCCACCACTTGGATGGATCTCCCGAAAACCATTGTTGCCCATGGTGAGCATCGAAAACGATCGACCTGATTGCGCACATCAGAATCTTATACCATTGACGATCAGCATCCGCAGTGATTTTGCAGATCCGCTTCGGAAGGTGCAGAAACAGATCCATGACCAGGGAGGCTTCCTCCCACTCACTGCAGGTGTCCGCCAGCTGCCTCTCGCAGGTACAGGGGCAACTCCCCCGGATGATGTGCTTCCATATCTTGGGCGAACGATCGAAATTGCTCCATATATCGGTATTCTCGATCCTTCTATGGACCCGATTGCACTTGCCCGACACAGTGGAACGCTTGATCCCTACCAGATCGTTGCACGGGTACTCAAACAGGGAGCGCCGATCACCATCCCCTCGGCCGATTGGGATGTGATAAAATGTGACACAACGTCCTGCACAACAGTGCCACTCGCTGCCACCCAGTTTATTCCCGTAGCTCCCCTGTTGGCAGTCGCAGGGTTTTACCCGGTATCCCCTCTTCCTCACCCAACCAACCAGTCTTCATGGGAGTGGGCTTGTTTCACGAATATAACCGGACTGGTACCGGGAGTGACAACGCTCGGAAGCGAACTGAACCTTGTCTATTCCATCTATGAGATTGCCGGCAGTGTCTTTTCCGACCGATTGACCTGGGTTTGGAATGGTGCAAAATTCAGCCCGGTCAATCCATAATCTTTTTTTCTTTTTCCCAGCTGTTCCTTAAAAACCCTGAAAGGTATCCTAGCAGGTTTAGATCGAAAAACCAGCAGGATTACGGAAGATACTTCCATACCCGGACATCTCTCAGAATTGAACTGCTTTACCCAATCAGGCCCCCTCCTTCTCACCAGGCCGATCGGGACATTCACTTTTATCCCCTCACAGGACCAATGATACCAGTGTCGGAAACAATCGGGGCACCTTCAATGCCTTTTTTTTGACATCCGGGAACGAGTAATCCCGGGATATGCTTCGATATATCTCCGTTTGCGGGGATATGAAAAAATGGGTTTGTGGCGTCCCAAAAACCACCGGAATGAACAAGACAATGATGAAAAATTCCATAAAACCATCGGTAACAGGAACGCGGTCCGGATATGTGATCCGTTTTACCTGCCCGGAGTGTCATCATGAGAATGCAATTATTATCAACATGCCGAAGTCGTATTACAAAGAGAGCAGGGATGGGACCTGCGGAAAATGCAGGAAACATTTCAATGTCCTGACACCGGGTCAGCATTAGAGTTCACTTCCAGTACCCGATCTCCCTTTTTCATGAGAATTTGCCACGATTGTTGAGGTGAAGATCAGGAAGGTGGGCATCCCGAAATTTCCATTCGGCGGTGCGTTGTAGAACATCTTTTGAGTCAGAACCTTATGATATGATGGTCCCCAGTAACAGTACACTTCCAGCAAGCATCTTTTCAACAGAACGGGACTGGGCCGCCGGGAAGTGATACCACCGGCAGCAATGGCAGGTTTTGTAAAGTGTTGGTGGGGGGACATGCCGGCTATTCCATGGCCGTCGAATATCAAGGGACGTGGGACATGAACCTAGAGAAGGCAACGACCTGTCCAATATGGTGAGGAGGCCAATGCAAAAGAGTGTTGTGAGAAGGGCGACAAGGGAGAAATGGCACTCGGGGCATTTTTCTGGTGCACCTCCTTCCGGTGCATTCGAGCCATGGCAGACATGAGGGGTCGTCAGCTGATACCGCGGTAAGAGATCAGGTGAAAGGAGGATTCCTTTTCCTGAAAGGATGTCCAAATGCGAGTGAGGGGGGAGAACGGCGGATTTGGTCGATCTGATTTCTTCTTGCAGCGACTGAGACCCCTTTTACCGCCGTTGATTGTGATATCGATTTTCTCACATCACATTCACATTATCCTCAAAATTAATCGGAAAACATTGGCATCTTTAACTAGAACGGTATAAGAAGATGTTTTTACCATGAAATGGATTGTTATTGGTATTCTCCTTACGGGTGTCAGGATATGCGCAGGGTGTACCTCGTCGTCACCCGGTGCTGAAGTCACAAACCCTGGTACCCTGGTCGATTCCGGAATGCCCAATCTTGTTGGCAACTGGTCAGGGACCTGCGTGGGCTACATCGAAACCGCAGGATACCAGGTCTTCCAGGACTCGATGACCCTGATCATCGTATAACAAAATGATCGCCTCTTTACCGGGCATGTCTATTACCCGACGAACGGGACGATGATGACCAAGGACGTTGCCGGAGTCCTGAGTCTCGACGGGAAGAGCTTCAAGACGATTGAATCCCCGACAGGATTCAGTGATGGGATAATTCTCTCTGCAGACGAGATTGAGCTGATCTTCAGGGATACTGCCGATCCGTCGAAAATAACAATTGATACCTTAAAACGATCAACGTAACGGATGGTGGGGGAGCACCCCCCCATTCCCAGAAACACCTGTTATCCATCCGCACTCCTTAAACCCCCCTCGATGACACGTTCCCATCGCAACACGTCCTTATCACTTCATGAAGATAGGAAGACCACGTCGCTGAACATACCTTCCGGGTCATATGTATACCGGTTGCAGCGAGCAGATGGAAAAGCTCCACTCATCGATCCTTTTTTCTAAAACGTTGTTAGTATGGAAGTGCCCTCATGCTCTCCCAAGCACCGAAAAGTCCGCTGTTTTTTGGGAGAATCCAAGAGGGAGACCGTAACGGTACCTTTAGTTATGCAAAGTCATGTTTTTACTTGTCTTCACGCGACAAAACAAGAAGTGAGACACCATGAATCGAATGATGCTTATCGCAGTGACGCTCTGCCTGTTGTTGATAGTGACAGCGGGAGCAGGCATGGCAGCTCCTCCCCAGAAGGAAAACATCAATGCGGGTAACACTGCCCAGTTCGACGTGACCTTATACTCAAACATCGTTGGCAAAATCATCGTCAACACCAGACAACAGACCTTTGTCTTTAATGGAAAGGGCCACACCCCGGGGAGAGAATACTTCCTGGTGTGACCTGGATCCCGCTCCCTTGGTTCGGCAATTGCGAATGACGAGGGAGACATGCATATCAAGGGGGAGAGTGTCCTGTGGAATGATGAACTGGGAGATACCCCGCAGTTCTCCCTGAGCATGACCCCTGCGGCGGGATATTATAATCTTATCTTGTCAAAGTTGACGGCCTGTTATGAATATAAGTCGTTCTGGTCATACTGGAATGTCAAGGGGTATCTCACCAATGAGAAGACCGGCGAGCCGCTGCGAGACCAAAAGGTGCTCATTTACCAGTTCACCAGCGACGGTTATGTATTACGGTCCGTTGAGACTACCGACGATCAGGATTACTTCTACTACTCGCGATATGCCTCCACGCTGGGCAGCAGCACCTCCATCTCACTGATATACGATGGGAACTGGTCCTACCTGGACGACGGCGTCCGCTACACCGTAATTGAGACCTATTCCCACCCGGCGAAATGCGCATAGCAAAGAGGCGAGAACCGTGCGGAACAGAATTCTCCTGCTGCTCCTCTGTGCAGTCATAGTGAGCACTCTCGCAGCCACAAGTGCCGTCTCAGCCATGAAGGCAGGGCAGTCCGACATTCATCGGTACGACGCGGCGTTACAGTATGGGGCCTATGAGGGGATACCCTATGGAACGCTGATAATCGATGCTACGACCGGCCACTAGGTGTTCACGGCGAACTACGGCAAGATTGGTGAAACGAAAGACCGCTGGAAAGATCGGATGGATGAGGGAATTGCAGAAGGGAGAACGATCACCCTTGTCGTGTACTCAAGTGTTGCGGAACCAGGTGACCCATACCAACTCTGCTTCGGCAACGTGAGGCTGAATGGCGGGGGGACGGTGCATGGTAAAGGGTACCTCAGTGAGACCCCTATCCTCGCATGGGTGGTGAAGGGCGAGATGCCGATATTCTACGATGCTGCTGGTGGCGTGCCATGGCTTGATCAGTATGATGAGGGGGCTACCACCTCGCTGGTGTTCTGGGAGTACTATCCCCCATTTTGAAAGGGTTGCACATCAACGGGTGCTGAAGAATCTCGCTCGTCCAATCTTTTTTTATCCGTGCATCTGTTCTGGCAGAGAAGGGGATTGAAAATCAATGGATGATAAAGAGAACAAATTTGCACATTATCGAATCACTAGTTCACTATTAACGACATTTTGGAGAGAACCTCTGGAAACCCATCCAGTTTATCATCGATAAACGCCACCTGGATATATTATCCCCGGGTTCGGTTACAGTGGCGGAAGTTCCCTATCAGGACAGATCACTGTTTCGTTCGCTGGAATTCCACGATAGAGATAAGTGTAGGGAATGCAGTTATCAGGCTATGAAAATCAAACTGGCAAGCGTATATGTCGACAACCAGGAGAAGGCTCTCAGGTTTTATACCGGGGTCCTGGGCTTTGTGAAGAAAACGGACATTTCAGCAGGGAACTACCGGTGGCTGACCGTTGTCTCGCCGGAAGAGCCGGATGGTGCCCAGTTGCTGCTGGAGCCCAACAATAACCCGGCAGCAAAACCCTACCAGGAATCGATCTTCAACCAGGGTATTCCTGCAGCGATGTTCTTTGTAGATGACCTTCAGAACGAGTACTGGAGACTCCAGAACCTTGGCGTAAAATTCACCATGGCGCCGATGAAAACACCCGGCTCGACCATCGTTATCTTCAATGATACCTGCGGAAACCTGATACAGTTGACGCAGATGGACTAGAATGTGCGAATACCCTCAGCGGGTCTGGATTTGCGGAAGAGAAATGACCGCACCGTTGTTCACAAGGCGGGAGATTCGTTTTTTAAAAAATACGAGTTACGCAGTTGGATAATCGAGAGATCACCCCCATAATGAAATTTCACTGCATCAAAACAAGGATGGCTTCTCGATAAAGTCTGCCACCGCACTTCGATGGATTCTCATTTTTGACTCATGCCAGCTCACACCTGTCATTAGACGAGCTCGCTCGAACACCAGGAATGAACGGATTGAGAGGAGAATATGGCTGCATTGGGATTGAGATTTTCTGGCCTGACACCGCTCGATTCCGCAAAATTGTTTGACTCCACGATGGAACTCCTCAATCTTCCACGAGATCCTTTTTAGTTCGGCACGTTGTTCAAGATTCATGGAAAGGACATCAGTGGCCCAGAATTCTGGTTCCTTTGCAAGATGCTTGACTTTAAAGAGTTTTATCTGACCATATCCACGAAGATGAACCTCACATCCTTCTTCAGGTACAGCCACATCCGAAACAGCCATGTAATCGGATACTTCCTGTTTCACCAGACGATTTGACTTCAACCGTGTAAGGAAGTGCCAATGGAGTCTCGTGACAAGTTTGAGGTTTCCCATACTCGAATACCAGCTGTCGAAAAGAACGCAATGTGGTTCGAATCCACGTTCTTTTGCCTTATTCAGCATGTCTTGGAAGTGATCATTCTTCGTCTTCCCATCATGGTCATGGTCGTAGACCCTGAAGTCCAAGGGAATGATTGAGGTTCCATCGGTCCAAAGGAGTGTAACCAAATTGATTCCTTTCACTACTTCCTGATGTTTTCCACTCCAATGATAGGTTACTAACTCAATTTGATGTGAATAGGGCTTGTCCAGCGTCGTGTCATCGATAATGAGAAAACCGCTGTCCTTCTCAATGAATGGTAATGCTTCCTGCCAGAGCGCTTCGGTGTCTGAAGACTGCCTCTCGAGAAAACGATTAATCGCATCGTGTGCTGCTTGAATCCGCGACTCGGGGATACATCGGGCTGCTTCGGTGCAAGTGCACATCCGATATGAGGCTATGAGAAATTTGATGTAGTCTTGTTCCGTGTATCGTGCAGGATTCACCAATTCTTACCCCGATTACAGATTCTTCACCTATAATCGGTTTTCATTGGCTAAGGATCTTTCGGTCAACTGCGTAAGTCCTAAAAAAGTGACCATCATGGATCGGAAAAATCATCTGGAAGTTACCATTCAAACCGGGCAGCATAACCAGATAGATAGAACCCCGAGGTGGAGAAAGGAATTTCACCGTTTCTGACAAGAAGGTCAATATTCATGCCACGGTCGAATGCATACCAGCCACCCAGGTCAATGATCTGAACTGACCAACTCGGGGAAGAGAAGGTGGTATTAACAGTTATGAGCCTTGTGTGTCCATTATACACTCGTATTTCATACACTTCAGGCCATGCATGACCTGTTGCTGACGACCAGGTGCTTGAAAGATATTCTACGGCAATATATCTGACCCTTGGCTGAATCCCCCCGGTCTTCAACTGATAGCTCGGTACCGGGCAGCTCACCTCAGCGTTGGGATAGCGATCACTAGTCTTCCCAATCAGTCGGATGTCAAAATAGTCCGATCTGTATCGAACATTTGTCACATCGGAATCAGGCAATTCTGCCTCTGCATTCGTACCATGGACAAAGATAGTGTCATAATTGGTATACGCACTGCCATCGAGCACCGGGCTTTGCGAATCATTATCTTCCCTCCCTGACTCAGTTGATGCAACAACAACAGTATTCGGCAGACCTTCTGAGGGTATAAATGTCGTAGCATCCGTTCCTCTGGTAAGGATATCCTCATAAGTATTGACAGATTTCTTTTCTGCCAGTACTGGCACTGCCATGAGCATTACAATCAATACCCCGAGTAGGACTACCCTCATGCATTTCATCTTTCACACCTCGTTTTAGGGATACAATCCGAAAAGACAGGAATGGATTAACCGGAGAAGGTCGGAATAGTAATTCGCCTGGTTGCAACGTTCAGCACCAACCCCACCCCACTCTCCACTTTGTATCTCATTCCCCACATCACTGGTTCTGGAATAAAAAGGTTGTCTCAGGATGTACCAGGTATCGGGATACCCCCCTCACAAAAGCACCTGCTCGGCACCATCCTTATAATAATCCCCCGATATTTACCTTCCAGTTACCTCTTCTAAATGGGGGGATTGCCATTCCTGGCACTCCCTCCTTATCCTTCTCTTTCTATCATCACGCTCAAGCATTGATTGAGAAGGGTCCGTTGCTGGTATCGGTGCAGGCGGCATATGACGTGCTGCTGACCCGAATCATATAATCAGATCCAAGCGGCGTGCTGGCA
>JAKLGZ010000048.1 GCA_022710385.1 Methanoregula sp. | reverse complement strand
GGTCAACACTGTTCCAACCTGCACACCCCATGTTGAGACCATCACCTGTAAGGGGCCGCCGACAGCGTAAATCCTGTCGCTGGCATCATAATATTGAGATGTTCCGCGAGGGACAGGAACTGTGTTCCGCTGAAACCAGACCTGACCTTTGTTAAGAGTGATAACTGGGATATCTCCAGAAGCCCCGGTAGAATACCCGTTTTCCCAGTGGTCATAGTATACTTTGGTATTATCAGCCGTCGCCACGATTCCGACAGTGTATACCATGTCTTCACCAGCCATGTCCCCTCCAGCGTGTATATCGTCGAAAATCGCGTTTGTGATATTCGAAGGCAACGGTAGGTAGAATTCCTGGGTGCCTATCGTTGCGGCAGATACACCTGACGGGAGAATCAATAGTCCAATCGCAATTGCGATCGCAATCAAAACGAACTGATTCCTGGATTGAGAATGATATGCATCAGTAATACTCATGAACAAAACCTCTTGAATACCAAATACGGAAGAACAATTGGTGGGATCTCACCTGAATTACCATCATTGCAGGTAAGGAATGTGGCAGAGGGCAGACCAAGTGTCAGGTCGGCATCTATATCATAACCTGTCGTTGGAGTAGACTGGGGTTCAATCAATACGGTCACAGGGACCGCCAATAGACAGAATGCAATGATAATTGCAACTTTTAAGAACCATTTACTCATTCAAATCACCTTTATGGTTGAGAGAGATTTTGAAAAATGGCAATGTTACAGAAAACTTGACAATACCGTTTGCCGTTTCCAATGGAGTTAAGCAAACTGAACAGGTTCTATATTTGACGCCACATTGCCACATTGATCATGTACCCCCAAACAATGAACAACCCACAGATGAATATTAATCACTGTGATTAATGAACATTAATCACAACGATGAATATTAATCAATTACGTACGGGCGTATGTATCACCCTCTACCGATAAGATTAAAAATGTTATGACACTCCCAAAATAGGTTAAACAGATAGGGAAGAGGAGTGCCATTTCATGAGGGCGCTTCATCCTTATTCTTCATTTCGCAATCCCTATCCATATAAGGAATATCCCGAAACCGGCAAGTAAAATCGCAATCATGACGGGCAATGATCCTGGTAGAATACTATATGGAATAACTGCGAAAAGGATCAATAAAATACCCAAACCAATGATGGGTCCCCCGCTCTCTATCCCTGATATAGGGCAACTCTTTCTATCTTGCTGATCCTCAGGTTCCCTCATCAGGCTATCACGAGGTAATGTCATTGCTCACACTCCAAACAGGCACACGGAGATTTAAATAAAGCAGCATAGAGTATATGCGTTTTAAATTAGTGTCAATCATCCTTATTTCAGCGTTTAGGGTAAAATATAATCCCCTATTGAAATAATCTACCCATATCTAATATTTAATACATTTTTAGTGCTTTCCTATGCTGGCTAGCGTATGGAAAAAAAGGCCGGTAAAAGGTCATAAAAATTAAACATAATATTATTGGTTTGGCGGCTTCATATTGGAATCTCCTTGGCAGGGCTTTTTAATTGGGATAGGCATATCCCCTGGAACACAGATACAGCTATAAGGATATCAGGTTCTCCGCTAGTCAACCTCTTCTGCTGAACGGTTTGATGATAACAGGAATAAGTAGCCCTCTGGAATCCATGATCCCTGATGAGATTGGGGATGCCAGTGCGAGAGGAGCTTTATTTTGTGCTGCTGATTGTGAAAATGACCGTTTTACCTTGTTGCAGTAAACGCCGGGAGGGATGAGAATTAATACATAACCCCTTTTTTAGTTAGATCCCTGAAAAAAGGGGTGTAAACCAAGAATTGTCTTTTGGTAATCGAGCAGAATACCAGCAATCCATCATTGGATTATCCATGAAAAATAAGTGGAGCTTTCGTTCCAATCCAACAATAAAAAAAGAAAATAGGATTATCTGCAGCATATCCCTGATTCATACTCAACACTGTTGGAGAACAAGGATATGTATCCATCAACGGACTTGCGCTCTTTCATATGCATTTCCTGAATAACTCCAGGTATACCAACACACGCAGATCCGCCCTCTAGTTGTTCTGAATTGAGGTATGTTGACACATACCCAACGGAAGGCTGTGTAGAAGATACTTCAGCAACCCGGATATTGTAGTTTACACGGGCAAGACCCTCAACACTCGGAACTGGTGGCCAGCGTTCGATTCCTCCTCCTCCGGCCTGATTGAGGTTTCGGACTTCAGCAGAGGTACTTACCGATACCACACTCATATCAATCTTACTTCCAGTATCCATTGATGAACAGAAACCCGGATAACAACCAGTCGTGGGACAAAGGAGACAAGTTGTGCTTAATGCGGCAGGAATTCCCGGGGTACCGGCACCCGAAAGCATCACATTTTCTTCAGACAAGATACGGTTGCTATTTACTCCTGTATAGGTAATGATCCGGTCATTCTCTACGTTAAACATCGAAGCAGGCAATGCCTTTGTGTCTACTTTCGAATTCTTGGAATAGGCAATCTGTCCATACTGGGCACTCGTATCTTCTGCATAGACGGTGCTCATTTGCACTTCGAATGATGCAGCATCATAGCTCAGTGGTGGTTCCGGTTCTACTTCCCAGATTTTGATGAGTTCGCCTGTTTCAGGATCGGTTACCACATTGAGTTTCAGATTCGCATCCAGCACCTCACTTGAATGCCTCCAGGTGAGATCTGCATCATTGGAGAACACTCCAAGAGCTGAAACATCGGTGGTAAGGGTAATACCCTGTGTTTCGATGTCTGGCGGGGGCAATATCGTGGCAGCTGCTGATGTGAAAAGGAGCATCGACGCAATAATCATAAGGATAATACTTCGTTTCATTACTTCCAATCATTCACCCCCTTTTGGATGATAACGTAAAATAACTATGAGCATATATATAACAATGTTGGTTATTATCTTCGCAACTTCGAAGTGTTGTAACCCAAAATCAAAAAGGACGCCCAGGTCGGAATTCGAATCCGAGTCGTCGGCGTGACAGGCCGACATGATGGGCCACTACACTACCTGGGCACTCGCTGCAAATGGTCCCGCCTCCCGGATTCGAACCGGGGACATCGCGGTAGCTGCGCAATTGCCTGGATGCGGCAAATCATACTACAGCCGCGCACTCTACCAAGCTGAGTTAAGGCGGGATTTGCGCTCATAGTATAGGGGAAATAAAGCTATTAAACATATCGATATCGGCTCCTGAAAATGGCCTTTCGGTCACTGTTTTATAATATGAGCGCATTTTAAATGGTGTATGGTTCCCATAACAACTGAAGCGGGGAATTGTTTTCTTCACCGATAGCCAAGCGAAGAAACATGTGACTGTTTTTGATACCACCCTCCGGGATGGGGAACAGACGCCGGGTATATCATTTACCTTTGCACAGAAGCTTGAGATCGCCCGCCAGCTGGCATCCATCGGGGTGCATGCAATCGAAGCCGGCTTCCCGGCCTCCTCCCAGGGAGAACAAGAGACGGTGAAAGCCATCGCGGACCAGAGACTCGACGCAGTTATCTGCGGCCTGGCCCGATCCCGAACGGAAGATGTTGACGTTTGCATCGATTGTGATGTTGACATGGTACATGTCTTCATCCCCACCTCTGAAGTCCAGCGGGTGCACACCATCAAAAAGACTCCTGAAGAGGTGCTTGATATTACCCGGGAGATTGTCTCCTACGTCCGAGACCATTGCGAACTTTGTATGTTCTCAGCAATGGACGCCACCAGGACTGATACGGAATACCTGATCGAAGTATTCCGGGCCGCTGCTGATGCAGGGGCAACCATCATCAACGTCCCGGACACCGTCGGGGTCTACACTCCCACTGCAATGAAAAAGCTGATCACCAGGATTGTGAGTGAGGTTAACTGCCCCGTCGATGTCCACTGCCACAACGATTTTGGCCTTGCCGTGGCCAATACGACCACCGCAGTGGAAGCAGGGGCATCACAGGTCCAGGTAACAGTGAATGGACTCGGGGAGCGTGCCGGGAATGCAGATATTTCCCAGACCGTCATGATCCTGGAATCCATTTATGGAGTAAAAACCGGGATCAAGACAGCCAGCCTGTATGAGACGTCACGGTTAATCTCCCGTTATTCGGGGATTGGCGTTCTCCCGATCCAACCTGTTGTCGGTGACAATGCCTTCTCTCACGAGAGTGGAATCCATTCTCACGGCGTCATTGCATGCGCTGCGACATTTGAACCGGGTATAATGACCCCTGAAATGGTAGGGCACCGGAGAAGGCTCACCCTTGGCAAGCATGTCGGACGCCATGCTGTCCGTCAGATGCTGGCAGATGCGCATATCAATCCCAGTGAGAACGAGATTGATCAAATCGTAGAGAAGGTCAAATTCATGTCCGTGAAAGGCAAGAAAGTGACTGATGCCGATCTCTACGAGATTGCGACGACCATCATGGGCATAGGAAACGGGGGACAGGCAATCGAACTCCAGGATATTGCTATCATGACCGGAAACCATGTCATACCAACGGCGAGTGTAAAGGCACTCGTCAATGGAAAGGAGCTGGTATGCAGCAGTACCGGAAATGGGCCTGTCGATGCTGCCTTGAAAGCAATCCTCGGTATTGTACCTGCAAAGGTGCAGTTAAAGGAGTTCAACATCGAGGCGATTTCCGGTGGATCTGATGCAATCGGGCATGTGAACATCGCCATCGAGGATGACCACGGGCATGTTTTCTCGGCGAGTGGATCAGGTGACGATATCGTACTTGCTTCCACTGAAGCGATGGTAAATGCCATCAACCTGCTTCAACGGATACGGCAGGCTGGAACAAAATAAAAAAGAAGTGAACAGGCCGCGAGATCAGGATGCGCTCTGAGGCCTGCCCTCAAGCGCCTGTTTGATCTGGCTCTGAAGCTGCTCGAACTTGCCGGAGAGCATCCCCTCCTGTTTTTCAAGCGATTTGATCCTGAGTTCGAGCGTCTCTATCTTATTGTTGAGATTGTTCAGGACATCTTCTCTCTTCTTCTCCATCATGACTGTGCCGACGCTCATGAAAACCGGAGCATCCTCTGCTACATCGTTCAGTTCCTCAATAGCCCGTTTCGCCTCGCGGACCGCCATCTCGTACTGGGCTTTCTGGGCACCAATGGTCTGCATCTGCTGCTGCATCTGCTGCAGCATTGCGATCTGATTCTGCACTTTCGGTGAAATTGAACTCATTGTATTGTCTCCTGATTGTTCAGCAGTTCCTGCATCTCTTCTGCCACCAGAATCAGCCGGAGCCACATGTTAAGCGAGGCCCGAAGGGCTGCAATATCCGCTGCATGCACCGCCAGTACAAGGGTATCCGGCGGTTCAAGGAGGCACATCGCCTTTGATCGGGGATTGCACTCTCCTTCCATCTCTGGACGCACCGCATGGAAAAGGGGTTCAGCATGTGCTGACCTGAACCGGAAGAGTGCTTCATGCCTCATGGATCTTCAGTGAAAGCAGGTAACGGCGTGATCGTATACCATCAATGATACACGTTTCCGCACCATCTTCTGACAATTTCACCGGTATATATGGTACCAGCCGCTCATAAATGGATGGGTCATTTACCTGGATTCCCAATCGTGGCCCATCCCGTTGAATCGTCTTTAGATCCGATACAAGGAACAATGTTCCCTGTTTCCCCTCGGTGTATAATGTGAAAGAGGGTAAGGTTCCATAGTAAAGGCTGAAAATAATGACATTGGTATCACGTGACGTAATTTCTGCAAGCCCCGCCTTGCCCCTTACGATATATTGGCATCCGGCAGCGAAGGCAAAGTCTTTTGCAAGCGAACGGAGTTCCACGACAGGTTTTCTTGATGTGCTGACGAGGGTCATCGAGCTTTTAACTCTTTGATTGCAGCACCACGTTCCTTAAAAAGGATCCTGTGTCCGCAATATGGGCAGCGGACATTGACATCAATCTCGACCTTATGCTTGCAACGGGCGCACTTATAAGAACCAGCCAAACCTGCTCATGCCTCCTTGCCAAGGGAGCGGTCGATTGTTCGTAGTGCGATGCGAAGCTGCGGGGTCTGCGGCTGATAAGCCCCACCTGCAAACTTGAAACCGCACTTTCTGCATCCCCAAATGCCGGTCCCCTGACGGCGGACGGCGATGGTATCGCAACGTGGGCAGCGGTGGGCAGCCTTTGATACCTGTTCCATGTCAGAGACCCTTTTCCTGACAAACCTTCCATAGCGCGGACCGAATCGCCCGGCGCTCCCTGACACCTTACCTTTCGCTTTCTGTGTCCTGCTGGCCATATATAGTCACCCGCTTGTATGTCTCTTATACTATGTCCTCGCTGTTAATATACTTGATTGAGGATCCGTACTTCGCCCTGCCCCTTGGTAATCCGATTGATCAGATCGTAAAAATCACCCTGGATGCCAGCAGGAATTCTGACTACG
The DNA here is from genome assembly GCA_022710385.1 of Methanoregula sp. Lineage (GTDB taxonomy): Archaea > Halobacteriota > Methanomicrobia > Methanomicrobiales > Methanospirillaceae > UBA9949. The sequence goes on along the minus strand of JAKLGZ010000048.1, from coordinate 4,695 downwards.
CAGATCCATGATCCATCCTTCTGCCACTCATCTTTCTCTATCTGGGCAACAGGCTGGATCTCCCCGAACGCTTTCGATGCGAAATCCGGAGGGATCTTCACCGCGATCCGGATCTCTTCGAATCGGATTGGAAGAAGAGGGCGGAGCGCTTTCACCGTCTCCTTCACCTGTTCATCAACACTTTTGTAGAGATCGATATTCACCCGTGCCTCATCCATTGCCAGTTCAATCCGCTGGGGGGGATGCGGGAGACCGGTCTGCGGATTTACTGCATTCCGGGCGATAAAGGTAATGACCTGACGCCGCTTCTCTGCAATCATATGCCGTCGCTGTTCGGCAGTAAGATGGATCTCGCCCTTCTGGATGATTCGAGTAGCGACTGGGAGAAATTCGGTGGTGTGGAACACTTTATTCAGAGCCTCTTCGGATGCCCGTGTTCCCCTTGAAGAGTTCTCAAAGATTGCCAGGGCGGCTACCATATCTTCGAGATCAACCGGTTCTCCCTGTCTGAACTTCACTGCACGATCGGGATCTACCAGTAACTCGAATTTTTCCCCGTGGCTTTCGAGTCGTGCCACTACTGCTCTGTCGAGGGGAATCATTATTGCACCTACTTTTCAAATTGTTCAACGAAGGAGGCTACCTCTTCCTTGGTCATCTTCCGGAATTGGGGGGTCTTTGTCTCAATAATCCCGATTTCAACGGTATTCACATCGAATTTCCCCTCGGTCGCATCATGGAGCGCCTTCAACCCCAGGAGAATACTGTCCTTCAGAGGAGCCTCATGTGAATATTCCTCCTCAAACACCTTCATCACTGCATTTCGTCCGATGCCAATCCCGGTCGCCTTGTACTCCAGAAGCGTGCCGGATGGATCCGTCTCAAAGAGCCGGCATCTGCCATCACTTATCCCGGCAATCAGGAGAGCCGTGCCATAAGGCCGTGCTCCACCAAACTGGGTATAGGTCTGCATATGATCGCAGAGTTTTTTTGCCAGGGCTTCAACATCCATTTTCTCATCGTAGGTAACACGATTGATCTGGCATTCAATCCGCGCACGGTCGACAAGAGCCCGGGCATCCCCGACAAGTCCTGATGAGGCAACACCGATGTGTTCATCGATCATGAATATCTTCTCGATGGAAGACGCCTCAAGCAGTCGGGAACTCACCCGCTTGTCTACAATAAGGACTATCCCGTCCTCACATTTTATTCCGACCGCAGTCGTTCCCCGTTTCACCGCTTCACGCGCGTATTCGACCTGATAAAGGCGGCCATCCGGACTAAAAACAGTTATCGCCCGATCATAACCCATCTGATATGCCTGTGGCTGCATTATAATCCCTCAAGATCATCCTGTGTGAGAAACAATAGTTCCTGCCTGTTAATTCCTTTTTCCTGCAAATCAACCTTTTGACCCTGATAACGCCGTGCCGTATACTCCCTGTCCCGGAAGTGCAGAGAGGAGATCGTCTCGACTCTGACAGGAGATAGTCCTGAAACCCTGCGCCTGAGCGCGAGCAGGGTTCCTGAAGTGGCTACTGCGTGCAGCGCAATCCTCCGCTCCGTAACAGAGGTCAGGGTCACGATCGCAATCCGTAATTTTTCTTCATAACCCCTAATACATCTCACTATTGCATACCCTGATCCACAGGAAATGACGACCGGCATCATCCTGGCTGCTTCCGCGTCTCCATAAAGACTGGTCACCGAGTCCAGTACCGAAAAATACAGATCCTTTGGATCAGGATCCGGAGTTGGCGGGTCGATACGAAGAAGGAGGTATCGCTTCTTTTCTCTCAGGGTAGGGGGGCGGGGTTTCATGGAGCCACCATGACCGATTCGACTGGAGATATGAGGGTGCTGATGGTCTGCAATGCCCCATCCGTATCATCCTTCTCCATACCAAACAGAGAACAGAGGAGACGGATCTCATCGGGAGAACGGAGATCGAGAACAGAACAGGCATTGCTGGATAGGATCAGAGGGAAGTGATACCGTGAATGTAATCTCATCAGGTCATTGTAACGGTTCAATACTCTCTGTCTGAAAATACCCTTCTCATGGATAAGCGGGTAGAGATCGATCTCGACCGCTATGCTATTTTCATACGCAAGACGCGCAGAGATATGATCAAATGCCTTTTTTGGTATCTGGTGAAGGCACCTGATGGCATTCAATCCCTTCTGGGCAAGAACGGCACGGTTAAAGCCGTTATCTCCAGCATCCACAAATACAAGGTTCCCGCTATTCGCGTGCCTCCTGATCTGCCCGATAACCCTTCTGAGGTCCGCCTCGCTGATGATCACTGCAGGAATGATCCGCACCCCGTGGTATACTCCAGCCACTTCACCAGGTACTACAATACTGCCGAATCCCAACGCACCGGCTTCCATCGCCATTCTGCGAACTGAAGCAGTTCCAACCGGATAAGGATGGATACAGGCATCCGTTTCCATCATCAGAACACACGTGAGAGAAAAGAGAATAAGTTATTTGCCCAGATTGCCATGCGACCTGATGCTGGGCCGTGTCTTTTCAGTGCCTTTTCCGCGGTTCATCATCCCCCGGCCCTTTCTCCCTGCACTTGTCTTACCGCGCTCCGCACGCCCACGGTGAACAGGATTGTTCAACCAGGCGAGGTTTCGGTCAGCTTTTATTGATGGATGGTTGCCGTCAACAAGAATGACTTCGAACCATTTCTGCTTCCCATCCTGGCCTACCCAGTAGGAGTTCAGCACTTCCATGTTTGGATACTTGACCGATGCACGTTCTTCGGCAATACGCTGGAGACTTTTTCCGGCAGTTATCCGATTTACTCCCATCCGTGCAGATCTCCTCGCACGCACGTACCGGGGTTTGCGGCGCCCTCCGCGTCGTATCCTTACCCGTACAACAGCAATACCCTGTTTTGCCTTGTAACCAAGGTTTCTCGCCCTGTCGATTCTGGTGGGATGCTCGAGGCGCACCACACTCTCCTCGCGCCGCCATTCCTGCATCCGCTGCCACTGGAGTTCCTTGACCCCTGTTTCGGCTGGCTTTTTCCATGCCTCACGCACGTAGGCATACATCGATTTTGCCATTATATATCACCTCAGGTTCAGCGTGATACCACGCCACATTCCTTCACGGGACGGATCCCGCAGACCATAATAAGTCATTATAAAACCTCATAAAGCCATGCGCTCATGAACCGCATATAAACCAGAATTACTCCTTCTGTTTCTGAATCACGCGGATGGCATCTATCCGGGTACAGGGATACTGCCCGAACGCATCCTTCTCCGCCGACTTCACCATATCCCAGATGGTGAGAAGCGCAACGGAGACGCCGGTGAGAGCTTCCATCTCCACACCGGTCTTTCCCACCGAACGAACGAGAACGGTGACCTTGATGTGATCTTCCATCTGCCCGAAGTCAACCTCAACAGACGTGAGGGGGATTGCATGGCACATGGGTATGATACGGAAGGTGTCCTTTACTGCAAGAGTTGCTGCAACCCTTGCTGTAGCCAGCACATTGCCCTTGATCATAGTACCATCCCTGATTGCGGCAAGCGTCTCTGATCTCAGATATATACTGCCGGCTGCAACTGCAAGACGCTTCATTTCGGCCTTTTCACCGACATCCACCATCCGGACCCTGTCATCACTTATGTGGGTAAACTCTGCCATCATCCTCCTCCTTTACCAAATAATATTTTCGGGATATACGAAAGCAGGTCGCTTGCAAGCATACCCCCCTCATGGATTGCTCCTATCATCATCCCTGCCTTTCCGGTTGCATACGCCCCCGCGCAAGCAGCTTCAAAGCCCGGCATCTGGCAGAAAAGGCCCGCTATAACTCCAGCAAGCACATCACCGGTTCCACCAGTGGTCATTGCCGGGGTGCCGGTCCGGTTGAACCGGACCCTTGATCCATCGGAGATGATATCGATCGGTCCTTTTAAAATCACGATGCCCCTCTTTGCTGCCGCCCTGACAGCATGCGCCCTGGTGACCAGATCATCGCCTGGCTTTCCACCAGTCATCCTCTCGAATTCACCTCCATGAGGGGTAAAGATACTGTCCCCTGCCTCTGGTATCGGCAACCGGATGGCATCTGCATCGAAGACCACTCTCCTGCAGGAGGGTGCAAGTGCTCTCACCACATGGTGACTCCTGCTGCCGAGACCATTCCCCATTACCACGACGTCAGCACGATCAATCAGGGGAAGAATACGGTCGATATGCTCTGCACCGATGATATCCCCTTCGAGACGTTCATAGATGAGTTCTGGCACCGGCTCAAATACCGGGGAGGCAATCCTGACAATATCGGCTCCTGCCCTGAGGGCCCCGAGGCCACAGAGGTAGGGGGCTCCCTGGTACGGTCCACCCCCAATCACAAGGACCTCTCCTCCGCTTCCCTTGTGTGCATCAGGTCGCTTTTTCCGGATAGTGAGGAGGTCCCCGGGCCCTGTAAAGAGTTCCGCCTCAAGCGGAATCCCTATCTGAGCGACAGCAGATCCCGCAACTTTCGGTCGATGAAACGCAAGGATATAATCAGCCCTGATACCCGGAGTAGGGATATCGGCAGAGAGAATCATCGCAGATGACTGGTTTGCCATCTCCACACAGGAGCGGACCGGTTCTTTCACGGCACCCCGCAGACCAGTACCAAGCAGGGCATCGACGATTAGGTCTGAGCGAGAG
>JAKLGZ010000047.1 GCA_022710385.1 Methanoregula sp. | reverse complement strand
GGAGGTCGTCACTGATCTCCGGATGTATACATAACCCCTTTTTTTGTCCTGGATTCATGGATGTTGCGTCATGAAGGAGCGGTTGCCACACCGGATGACATTTAGGGACTCTTCCCGGTCACACATTTGTTATGCACCTCTCCTCACCAGCATGACCCGATGATACGCATCCGCACCTTCTACGGCATGCTTACATCGTCTCCTCACCAGCATGGCCAAATGAATTGTCCCGGTTTTTTGAGAGGTTCCTACACGTGGAGGTATCTCCTGAAACTGGGTGGTCCCGCTGTCAGTCAGTATCGTGATCAGCACCTATTTCTTTCGCTGATTGGCATCCAACCGGGGAGCCTATAAATTCCGGGTGACCAAAGTATCTGCAACAGATCCATGAACCTCCTCTTCCTTCCCAAGGATGGCGTCGCCCTGTATCATGAACTCTCAAGCTCTGAGACGAGCCGGGAGGCACTCCGGTTCTACCGCCCGGTGGAGACCCCGTCAGGGGTTGCCATCACGGTTACCTCACTCGGTAGTGCACTCTCCCTTGTTGCTGACCTCCGGTGGTACGTCAAACGCTACATGCGGGGAGTCCTGTTCGAGATCTCCCCCGCCCTCTACTGCTCCTATGGTCTCGCCCGGGAGGTCTATTTCGACCGGGCGGTCACGCTCGGGGACACGTGGGAGTTCCGGCTTGTCTACCGGATGAAGAACGGGCAGGTGGTTCGTGAAGAGCAGGTGGTTCCCGGGCGGGAACGGCCGCTTGGGGGAACCCCCGAATCGCCCGAGATCGAGGTCTGGTGCACGGAAGACGAGTACCATTGCGGGATCAGCGTGCCGACCGGGGGAGATGAAAGATCAGAGGGTGTGGATGAGGAAACAGGATCCTGATAGTTCTGCAGTTAATTCATGTTCATGAACGGGAATCAGTGCGAGGAATAGTCCGAAGGAATATCATTGACTTCTTCTTTTCTGATTGTAAAACCGGTTAAATTTGATCCTACTCCGGTATTTCTTCATCAATTATTTCCCATCCATCACTTTTCTTCCGGTTTACGCTGCCGCGAAAACCATTGCTATGAAAAGACCATACAAAACAAGGAGAGCCAGTGCCCAGATCCGGGTCTGTGTCCTTGATCCAAAATAGAGCCCGAAGATCCCGGCTGCAAATCCCGTCATGACAAGGATGTCGGTATATCCTGGTATCGGAATGGTGGTAAAGAGCGAGTTTATCCCGAGGATGAAGAGGATATTGAAGATATTGCTGCCGACAATGTTCCCCACCGAGATGGCCGGACTGTTCTTGACGGCGGCAATAAGCGAAGTGGCAAGCTCGGGGAGAGAGGTTCCGATAGCAACCAGGGACAGGCCTATGATATATTCAGGGATACCCAGGATCGCTGCAATGTCGACCGCGGAGGTGAGGAGGAGATGGGATCCAAGGATGACTGCTCCAAGCCCAAGGACCGTTTTGACCAGGGGATACCTCGTTTCAGCAGGGGGATTCGTCATATCATCGTGGCAGTTCTTTCTGATAAAAAAGAGGATAACGAAGAACAGAACCAGGAATGCAAGCCCCGTGATCCAGTCGATCAGCCCCCTCAGGGAAAGCACCGCATACAGGAGCGTTGCAGCAAGCATCAGGAGCGAATCTTTCAGGAAACGGGGGCGCAGGTGCCGGGAGGATGTGATGGAGGGATTGAGAAGGACACAGAGGGCCAGGATGAGACCGATGTTTGCGATATTGCTCCCGTTGATGTTGGCAAGCCCGATCTCGTAGGTGCCGGTGTAAAATGCCTCCGTTGTGACAAAGAATTCGGGGAGTGAAGTACCGAATGCGACCACTGTGAGCCCAATCGTGGTCGCTGACACTCCCATCCGGAATGCAAGACCTTCTGCTCCACTGACCGCAACCTCCGCACCTTTGAGCAGCAGGATCAGCCCGATGATGAAGAGGATGAATGCCAGGATCATTCCAGTGATTGGATATCACGCTGATGGGGAAGATGGTATCGGCCTGATATAACAGGAAAAGACCGATGGTGACTGGTTCTTCCTGGATATGGAATCTGGTCACGATCCAGGATCTATTCTGCCTTCCAGTTGCTGATCCCGGTTCCGATCCCTCGTCCCTTTGGTCCCAGGACCCGCGATAGTCCAGTACCGGTCCCGATTCGAAAAGACCTGTACATCCCCCTTTTTTGGCGCCTATCCCGAAGCATGCTTGTCCGGGTGCGGCCGGGTCCCGTATAAGGGCACGTGCTGCCACAACCTCATTGCGGGATACCTCAACCCGGGGATTGTCATCCTGAGCCAGTTCCCTGAAAAAATTGTTGGGGCAAACGGTATGATACCCTCAAAAGAAAAGTCCGGATCAGGGAAGGAGGGGGGGAACCTGGGGATTCAGGGGTTTTCCGGGTTGACAAAACAGAAGGGATCTTCATCAAAAAAATTCCCCGAAACGGCATAAGCCCGCACCCGGCATCCTCCCCCGCACAATTCAAAATAGGGGCACGTGCTGCATCTCCCGCCGATGGATGCTTTTTTGTTCCGGAACCTGGACAGGACCTGGTTCGTATTGTCCGACCAAATCGATGAGAATGGCCGTTCCCGGATATTTCCGATGAGGAACTCCAGATCCCTCGCAAATTGGCAGGGGTAGACGTTCCCCATAGGATCGATATTTGCCACCCGGATGCCGGCACTGCAGCCCCCGTTCAGGGATTTGAGGAGCTGTTCCGCATCCTGCAGGTCCGGGGATGAGTCCTGTTTCATCGAATGGAGAAGATGAATGCAGTCCTGCGGGGCATCAACGGTCAGAAATTCCATAACCCCCGGGGCCGTCTCTTTCGCGGTCCGGTAGAGCAGATCGAGGGCATCCTGTACTTCCTGGCTGCCGAGCTGGAGGCGTGCATAACCCTCCCCGCCCCGGCCGCTCGGGACGAGCCAGTAGAGGCAGAACCGGGAAGCCACAATACGCCGTGCAAGGTCGATAAGGGCGCCCAGTTCACCAGCATTCTCCCGCGTCAGCGTTACCCGCACCCCGCACCTGACGCCCGAGTCGAGGCAGTGGGAAAACGCTGCGATCGATCGGTCAAATGCACCGGGGGTCCCCCTGAATCGGTCATGGGTGGCTGCCGTTGCACCATCCAGTGAGATACCGACGTATCCAATCCCGCTTTCACGTATTTTTCCCGCTATCTCCGTGTCAATGAGAGTACCATTGGTGCTGAGCGCGGTCCTGATCCCTCGATCCCTGGCATGACGCGCAAGCTCCCAGAGGTCATGGCGCAGGAGTGGTTCTCCCCCGGAAAAGAGGATGAGGGGGATCCCCGATCGCGCAAGGTCATCGATCAGGTCCAGTGCCTCCCCCGTGGTCAATTCACCGGTGATATCGTGACCAGGCCCCGAGCGGCTGTAGCAGTGCACGCAGGAGAGGTTGCAGCGGTCGGTGAGGTTCCAGAATATGACCGGTCGTGGCATGCCAGAGAATGCAAGGTACCGGCTCGGGACCTCACCCGGCTGACCATGGCGGTGTTTCATCACTTCACTCACGGTGCCCCTGCCATGCATGCACTGCGTGATTCGGTTCACCCGATACCTCCCCCGTTCTCCCTGATCCGGACGTTCGGTACACGCTTGAATTCATCGGTGCTGAAAAGGACAACATACTCGTGAAGGCCTGCCCTGTCTGCTATCATCCGGACCTCTTCCTGCACCTCTTCCCGTGAAAAGCCGTGGTGGACCGTGTAGAGGGTGTAGTCCCACTTTCCCGGAACCGGCTGTCGTTCATAACAGTGGGTGACCCCGGGAAAGGCTGACAGGATCGCTCCAGCCTGCTCCGCGGCCTGTCCATTGCAATGCCACGCGACAAGGGCATTTGCAGTGATACCGAGGAGACGCTGGTTGATCCGTGCCCGGAACCTGCGGATGATGCAGGCATCCCGCAGTGTCTGCACTCTTTCCAGGACTTCATCACCGGACATACCGAGCTTTCTGCCGATCTCCCCGTAGGGATCAGGGACAAGGGGAAGACCACCTTCAAGGGCGGCAAGGACCTGCAGGTCACGCGGTTCCATCGATCCCTCCGCTCTGCTTCCCTGTGAGTGGGAACCGGACATCGATCTTGATCTTCCGGATGGTCGGCAGGTTGAGAATATCGGTATCCGAAAACCCCGTCCGCGTGACTATTTCCTCGAGAACTGCGTGGAGTGACCTAGTATCCTTTGCCGAGAGGGTAAACCAGAGTGAGTAATGGTGGTCGCGCCGGAAGTTGTGCGACACTTCAGGGTATTCGCTGATCAGGCCGGCCACCTCGCGGATTCGTTCCCCGGGCACCGGCATGGCGACAAGCGTGGCAGCAGTGAGGCCCAGAGGCCGGGATTCGATAATTGGAGAGATTCCCCTCAGGATCCCGGCATGGCGGAGCCGCTCCAGCCGTTCCAGAAGCACGGATTCCGGGATGCCGAGCCTGCCTGCCAGATCTTCCCATGGCCGGGCAACGAGCGGGATCTCCTGCTGGAGTGCATCGAGGATGCAGATGTCGAGGGCATCAGGCTGGGGTGGAGCGTTCATGACTCCCCCCCGGCTCGTAGGGGCACCAGGGGTCCTCGGAGCATAGGTCTCCTGCTGTCGCCCCCGGCTTCTCAAGGCCGTCACACCAGCGCGGGGAAACCACTTCCATTCCCCGGTATGCCCGGGCACGGCAGCCGCCGCATATGACCTTGTATTCACACCGGCCACATTTTCCGGTCAGCAGGTCGGGATCACGGAGGGCAGAGAAGATCGGTGAATGTTCCCATATCTCGCGAAACGGGGTCTCCCGGACATTACCGGCACTGACCGGCAGGTAGGGACAGGGGGTGACCTCCCCGTCCGCGTAGATACGACAATAGCGGATCCCGGCGATACAGCCCCGCCCCCATGCCGGGTGGTCGATCCCGAGCTCCGCGGCAATCCGCAGGAACTGCGGGGCACAGGTCGGTCGGAGGTTCACACGGGAGTCCCGGTACTTCAGGAGCACCTGGCGGATCACCTCTTCATATGCCAGGGGATCCAACAGGCCTGCACCCTGGGCCCGTCCCGTGGGAACCGGGAAGAAGACCTGGTAGTCCGCCACCCCCAGCATGGTTCCGAGCTCCACGACGGATTGTACTTCCCTGGCAGAGGGCCGCATCACGGTCATGTTGATCTGGACACTGATGCCCTCATCACGGCAGTTCTGTATTCCCTGCACTGCCTTCTCCCAGGCGCCGCTGACGCCACGGAACGAGTCATGGACGGCAGGGTCTGCCGAGTCGATGCTGACGGCAACAGCCCGTATCCCTGCATCCCTCAGCCGTGCTGCCATGGCACGGTCGAGGAAGTACCCGCTGGTGCCCATCACCATCCGGAGCCCGCGATCAGTACCATAGCGGGCAATGGTGCAGAGATCGGTCCGCATGAGTGGCTCTCCCCCGGAGAGGACGACAACAGGCGTCCCGACGTGCCGTATCTGGTCGATCACCCCCAGTGCCTCGTCCGTGGAGAGCACTCCTGCCGCTTCGTGCTCCCCTGCTCTCACGTAGCAGTGGGTGCACTTCAGGGGACATTTGAGCGTGATATTCCACGAGATGAGACGCGGCGGTCCAGGAGGCAGATCCTTCACTGCCCCCGCCCTTTTCCCCTTCACTGCTGGGGTCCCTGATCTGCATTCGTGAGGTGTTCCCCCGTTGAGGGTACTGTGCTATCACCGGTGGAGATCGAAGCGATCAAGGTTCATCACCTTGGCCCAGGCTGCCACGAAGTCCTCAATGAACTTCCCTTTTGCGTCTGCGCTTGCATAGACCTCTGCGAGAGCCCGGATCTGGGCATTCGAACCGAAGATCAAGTCGACACGCGTGCCGGTCCATCTGACCTCTCCCGTCTTTCGATCGCGCCCTTCAAAGAGATCAGCGTCCTTCGAGACTGCTTTCCACTCCGTGCCCATATCGAGCAGGTTCACGAAGAAGTCGTTTGTGAGCGCCTCCGGCCGCTTGGTGAAGATGCCGTGACGCGTCTGTCCGACATTGGTGTCCAGCACCCGCATGCCTCCGATGAGCACCGTAATCTCGGGTGCGGTGAGGGTCAGCAGTTGTGCCTTGTCGACCAGCAACTCCTCTGCCGATACAGAATACTTGCCCTTCAGGTAGTTGCGGAAACCATCCGCCTTCGGCTCGAGCACAGCGAAGGAGTCCACATCGGTCTGCTCCCGGGAGGCGTCCATGCGTCCCGGAGTGAAGGGGACCGTCACCGAATGACCAGCATTTTTTGCGGCCTGCTCGACACCGGCACAACCGGCCAGCACGATCAGGTCAGCCAATGAGACCTTCTTACCGCCCGTGGCTTTACTGTTGAACTCCCGTTGTATGCCCTCAAGGGTCCCGAGCACCTTCGCCAGCCGGGGAGGCTGGTTGACCTCCCAGTCCTTCTGCGGTGCGAGGCGGATACGGGCACCGTTGGCACCGCCGCGCTTGTCGGAGCCCCGGAAGGTGGACGCCGATGCCCAGGCGGTCGAGACCAGCGCTGAGACCGAAAGGCCGGTGGCAAGGATCATGGCCTTGAGGGATGCGATGTCCTTCGCATCGATCAGGGGGTGATCGACGGCAGGGATAGGGTCCTGCCAGATGAGTTCTTCTGCGGGAACTTCCGGGCCGAGATAGCGGGAACGTGGACCCATGTCGCGGTGGGTCAGCTTGAACCACGCCCGGGCGAATGCATCTGCCATCTGCTCCGGGTGCTCGTAGAAGCGCCGGGATATCTTCTCGTAGACTGGGTCGAACCGGAGGGCAAGGTCGGTGGTCAGCATGCCCGGAGCGCGACGCTTCGAGGGATCATGGGGATCCGGCACACTCCCGGCACCGGCGCCGCCCTTCGGCTTCCACTGGTATGCGCCGGCAGGACTCTTTTCCAGTTCCCACTCAAACGTGAACAGGTTCCGGAAGAAGTTGTTGCTCCACTTGATCGGCGTCTGGGTCCAGATCACTTCCGGGCCACCGGTGATCGCATCATTCCCTTTGCCGGTGCCGTAACTGCTCTTCCACCCGAGGCCCTGCTCCTCGATGGGGGCCGCGTCGGGCTCCGGCCCGACGTGTGATGCGGGGCCGGCACCATGGGTCTTGCCAAACGCATGACCGCCGGCGATCAGCGCAACCGTCTCTTCGTCGTTCATTGCCATCCGGGCGAAGACCTCCCTGATATCCCTGGCCGCCGCGACCGGATCCGGGTTGCCATTCGGACCCTCAGGATTGACGTAAATCAGGCCCATCTGCACGGCAGCGAGCGGATTTTCGAGCTTCCGGTCGCCGGAATACCGTTTGTCACCCAGCCACTCGTTCTCTGCACCCCAATAGACACTCTCGTCCGGTTCCCAGGCATCCTCACGGCCGCCGGCGAAGCCGAAGGTCCTGAATCCCATCGATTCAAGGGCGACGTTGCCGGCAAGGATCAGGAGGTCGGCCCACGAGATTTTGCGGCCATACTTCTGCTTGATCGGCCAGAGCAGCCGGCGTGCTTTATCGAGATTCGCGTTATCGGGCCAGCTGTTGAGGGGCGGGAAACGCTGCTGGGCGGAACCGGCGCCGCCACGGCCATCACCAACGCGGTACGTGCCGGCGCTGTGCCATGCCATGCGGATGAACAGGGGGCCGTAGTGGCCGAAATCCGCCGGCCACCAGTCCTGCGATTCGGTCATCAGCGCCCGCAGGTCCGATTTCACGGCTGTGAGGTCGAGTGTCTTGAACTCCTCAGCGTAGTTGAACTCCCTGCCCATCGGATTGGACAGGGGGGAGTGCTGGTGGAGCATCTTCAGGTTCACCTGGTTCGGCCACCAGTCCCGGATGGACCTTCCTCTGCCGGTTGGTCCCTGGTTCATCCCGGCCTTTGCCGGGTTCCTGGCATCGTCAGTCATAACGTCATCACCTTTCATTGTAGGGTGTTATCCCCCGCGGCTAATTGAATATTCCTTTGCGGCCAGGCGAACTTCTGCCTGAGCAGCAGCCCGGTTACACTGTTTGGGCAACGGAGCTGCACTACCCACCTTTGCTGTAAAAAAGACGTGTTCTTTTCCGGATCCTGTGGGAAATTTCGTCTGGAATACTAAACTATGCCCCCTTGTATCCTCACATTCCCGCTGACCCCGGCTTTCCTGAGGTCCACAATCCAATCAGTGTACCGTTTCCGGTCGGAATGTGTCCGTTCTTATGATCCGGTGAACATCCGGTAGCAGGTCGGGGTATCCCTTTCCCGCTCTTCACAATCAGTGATCGGTTCCTTGTTGCGATACACCAGTTTCCTCGACTATATGACTGTTCTTGCAGCAGCCCGGGTCCGAACCCTTTTCACAGTCCCTTGACCAGGTTACGTACCTGGATGAACCGGGCGAGCAGGATGAACAGAACGGTGGCAGCAATGAGCACGCCCCCGTCAAGGAGGGGAGAGAAGAACGATCCCCCGGATATCGCTGCATTGAAGAGATCCACCACGTACGTGAGCGGTGAACAGGAGGCAAGGGCAAGGGAGAGCCCCTGCATCTGGGAAAGCGGTATGAATATCCCTGATATGAAGATGAGTGGGAAGCGTATCAGGTTTGAAAAGATCATCACGTTCGGCGGACTGTTGGAGGCAGGGGAGGCCAGCAGGGCGCCAAGGGAGGAGCATGCGATCGTCCCCAGCACGAAGGTGAACAGGAACAGGGCGGGATTGATGATGTGCATTGGAATGAACAGGGTACTTACTATCCAGATGATCAGGGAGATGCCCAGGCCGAAGATCGCACCCGCCAGGATATCACCAATGATAATGCTCTCTGGGATGACCGGGTATGAGAGGAGCCGCTCATAGGTCTTCTCCCGCTTCTCCCATGGGGTGATGAGGGGACCAACTGATGATGCGGTGAAAAAGAGCATCATCGCGAGAAACCCCGGGAAGAACAGAACGAGGTCGAGGTTCCGGCCAACGAAGAAGGCGAGGAACATGAAGATCGGGAAGAGGATGCCGAACATCAGCACCGGGGGTTTTGTGTAGTACAGGAGGATGTTCTTCTCACAGATGGTAAGAATGCCCCGGAGGAACACCACAGGTGTTTTCATGTGCACCCCGTCAGCTGGACAAAAGTCTCTTCGAGGCTGGGGCCGGTGATGGCAAGCGACGTGATCCCGAGTGACTCCCGGTCGGCCCGGCTGACAAGGTATTTCACCACACGGTCAGGGTTGTCCGTGTAGACCCGCCACTTGTCGCCGCAGGGCTCAGCCCGGATGATCCCCTCTGCCTGGAAGAAATCCTTCCGGACGCCCCGGGAGAACGAGACCTCCACCGATTGGGTGGCCTCAAACATCCTCCTGAGACGTTCCGGGCTATCCTGTGCAACAATCCTTCCCCGGTTGATGATGCAGACGGTCCTGCAGAGGGTGTTTGCCTCCTCGATGTTATGGGTGGTGAGGAATACGGTACTGCCCTCCTCGTTCATCTGGTGTATCGTCTCGACCACCAGTCTCCGGCTCTGGACATCGAGCCCGCTTGTCGGCTCATCAAGGAACAGGACAGCGGGCCGGTGCATGATTGCGCAGGCGATGCTGACCCGCTGTTTCATCCCCTTCGAAAAGGTCCGGACCGGGTATTTCCGCTGTGCCAGGAGACCCATCTTTGTGAGGAGTTCGTCAACCCGCTCTTCCCGGATCGGCCGGGGCATCCCGTACATCTTCCCGGTCAGGTGCAGGTTCTGTTCAGCGGAGAGATCACCATAGACGGTGCTGCTCTCCGGGATGACCCCCATCTGCATCTTGGCATCGATCGGGTGGCGGTGGATGTCGATACCCCTGATCCGGGCACTCCCTGCATCGGGCATCAGGACTCCGGTGATCAGGCGGATGGTGGTGGTCTTCCCTGCACCATTCGGTCCGAGGAATCCGAAGATCCCACCATTCTGCACGGAGAGACTGATATCGTCAACTGCAGTGACAGTGCCAAACCTTTTGGTGAGGTGATCCACTTCGATTGCATTCACGGACTAGTATCCCCTTTCTTCTGGTGGTATCCTGGGAGATCTCCCCGGCCGGGAGTCTCTTTGTTCTGGTTGCGCCTCATCTCTCATCAAGCCTGCACATGAGCAGCCAGGCCGGTGGCATCAGTAGTGCGTGAGGTGAGTGGGCTGGCGCCGGGGTTCCTGCAGGGCAGGAGATGACCGCTGGCACCGATCGTACATATGGCCGCCAGAGGTATCCTCGCTGGTCGACCGGACGGTGTTCAAGGGAGGTTCCCGGTGCAGGGACCTCTGATTTACAGTTTTATATGAAAATGCCTACGGCATTTTCATCTTTTATGCTTGTGGCCCTCAAAGGAATCATGTTATTTTTTTATAGTGCGTGCTGCTCCGTCCGGATGGACGGATTTTTTCCCGGTATGGCTACGACTCCACGACTCCGCCATCGATCATGACCGTGTACTCCCTGACCGGGATAGTTTTTCCCGACCCTTTGAGTGCCTGGTCGACGATATACGCCACCCCGCTGCAGCAGGGGACTTCCATGTGGAGGATGGTGACTGACCTGATCTGGTGGAGAGAGAAGATCTCCTTCAGTTTCGTGATGTATCCTTCGATGTCCGTATCGAGCTTCGGGCAGAAGATGATCACGATCCTGTCCTTCAGGAAATCCTGGTGGAAGCCTGCATAGGCAAACGGTACGCAGTCTGCAGCGATGAGCAGGTCGGCATTGTCAAAGTAATGCGCTTCGGGATTGAGGAGTTTCAGTTGCACCGGCCACTGTCTCAGTTCGGATCCTGTCTCTCCGGGCGCATGCCGGTAGCCTTCACGAGGTCTCCGGGGGATGGTCCGTGCTGCTGATCCCGGGCATCCTGCAAAGGAGGGATGGCCGCAGACACCAGCGTCAGGAGGGGACCCGGGAGCCCGGTGAGAGGGGACGGGAATCTGGTGCTCCCTGAGGTATTCGATCGCCAGGTCATACAGCTTCTTCTCGCCATGCCCAACGAGGTGTTCAAGATGAGCTTTTATCACCGCGGGTCCCTGGGGGACCACGTTGGCCATCACGGCCTTCTCATCGTACTCCCCTGCCTCCCGTTCGATGACCGTGATCGCCCCTTCCGGGCAGGTCCCCATGCAGGCACCAAGCCCGTCGCAGAAGAGGTCGCTTACCAGCCGTGCTTTGCCATCGATCAGCTGGAGTGCCCCTTCCGGACAGTCCGGGATGCACTGGCCACAGCCGGTGCATTTTTTCTGATCGATATCGATGATCTTCCGGTTCATAGCTTCTTCCCTCGTCTATTTTTTGGATTATTCCGAATCCGGGTCATCCCGATCTCCCCCGCAATTTTACTCCAGTTATCCGCCCGGTTCTTCCGCAAGGGGCGGTTCAATTACCAGGTAACTGCTGATGGAATGACGGGACGCTCTGCCTGGCAGGATGGTCCGGCCTGTCAT